>DAIUED010000037.1:0-16948 GCA_036845295.1 Bacteroidota bacterium | reverse complement strand
TGAAGTTTGCTAAAGAACTGGGTGCTGGAATGATTGTGATGGGAACACATGGCTATAGCGCCTGGGAAGACCTCACCATTGGCAGCAATGCGATGAAGGTAATTACAAAAAGCCCATGCCCGGTAATGACGATGAGCGAACGCGCAACGTCTTTCGGCTACAAAAATATCATTCTTCCTATCGACAACTCTTCGCACTCCCGCCAAAAGGTGGTTCTGACACTTGAACTGGCGAAACATTTTGCCGCCCACGTGAGCATTCTTGGTGTTTTGGCAACGAACGAGCAAAATGAAAAAGGTGATATGGAAGTGATGTTACGCCAAGTAGAAACTGCGGCAAAAGACAAGGGTCTGAGCTATTCGGTAAAACTGGTAGAACAAGTAAAAAACAGGGCCGTGGCTATCGTGAATTATTGCGACGAAGTGAAAGGCGACCTGATCTCTATTATGACCGACCAGGACGCTGAGGTGAGCGGCTTCTTCCTCGGCCCTTTTGCGTTACAGGTAATTCACCATTCAAAAGTTCCGGTGTTGAGTATTAAGCCAGAGGAACATCCTGAGAACTCTAGCTGGAGCATTTTGGCCGGAACATCCGGAAGCTAATATATCCGAACAATCTAAATTAGACGAAAGGTGTAGCCATGGCTACACCTTTTTTTTATGCACTTATCACCGTTTCCGGAACTGGTCACTGCTGTTTCAGGACATGTATTTACATCATCAAAACTCCTTTGTCTTATAGAAAAGAGCTGGCATCTTGCAGAAAAAGCATACAACTGTGATTATTCTGCTATCTTTGTCCCGCAATTTGGTTTAGAACCCTGTGTTCAAATTAAAAGGGAATCATGTGTAAATCATGAACAGTGCCCGCTGCTGTAAGTCCTCAACCAAGGCCTTTAAACGTAATACCACTGTTAGCGATAACGGGAAGGTTTTAAAGGCAGGACAAGTCAGAAGACCTGCCACTTTGCACGTTAACAGCCTTCGGGGAAACAGAGGCTGAACAACGAAGCGCAACTTGGATGGCGCTGAATTGTTATTTCCCCATTTTTTTAATCGCATTTTGTGAGCGCCAGGCAGTTATATGTTTTACTGAAGCGGCAAGCCAAAATAATGGTGGCTGCTGCCTATTTGCTGCTGCCACTGAAAAACCAGGCACAGCGGACTGACACAAGCCTTTACAACCTTGACGCGGTGGTGATTGTTCCTTTGTATGAACCGGATCTTCAGCCGTCGAAAAAAGTGCAGGTATTAGACAGCCTTGTTATGGCCCGCTCGGCTACGCGAAGCGTATCAGAACTTTTGGCGGAGCAATCGACGGTTTACATTAAATCCTATGGCAGCGGCGGAATTGCCACGACCAGCTTTCGCGGTGGTAACGCCAATCACACCGCGTTGCTATGGAACGGCCTGAATGTCCAGAACGCCATGCTTGGGCAAACTGACTTAAGCATTATTCCCGGCTTATTTTTCGACAAACTGAGCCTGGAGTATGGTGGCGGGAGTGCCTTATGGGGAAGCGGTGCTATCGGCGGCAGCATTCGGCTCGACAATGAGCTTCCGTTTGGCAAAGGCCTACAGGCCAAAATACAGGGAAGCCTCGGCAGCTTCGGTACCCGGAAAACGGCTGCCGTGGCACAACTCAGCACTAAGCGCGTAGCCTCATGTACCCGTTTGTATTACACCGTTTCTGAAAACAATTATACGTATAAAGACTCCAGCAACCACGAACAATCCAACAAGCGCATGGATCACGCTAATTACACGATGATGGGCCTGATGCAGGAGTTAGCCTTTCAAATCAACCATAAACAGACACTAAATTTTCGTGCTTGGTACAATAAAGCCAATCGCAATTTGCCGTCCTACACCAACTCCATCAGTAAACAAAACCAATTAGACGAAACGCTTAAACTGAATGCCGACTGGAACCTGAGGCAAGGCCGCTTGCGTTCAACATTCCGCCTTGCTGGTTTCCAGGACAAGTTGAACTATAACGACAGCCTGAGCGCCATTTACAGCAAAAGCACGATCCAAACAGTGATTGCGGAAAGCGAAAATGTGTATCGCGTTGGCAGGCATGCTTTTAGCGTGGGCGCAAATTTTACGCGGCACCAAAGTGCCATGCCGGTAGATGTTTACCGAAACGGTGTCAGGAGCGATTCAATTATCCGGCATTACCAGCAAAAATTTGCTGTCTTTGCCCTTTACCGGCTCAGCATGCTTGGCAGCCGTTTATTATACGATGTTGCCGTGCGTAAGGAATGGACAAATCAAACTGCAATCCCGTTTACCGGAAACACAGGACTCCGTTTTCAGGTCTTACGCTGGCTAGGCTTGTCGGTGACTGGCGGAAAGGCATATCGCCAGCCGACACTGAACGACCTCTATTGGCCGCAGGGAGGAAACCCGCAACTGAAACCGGAAGAAAGTTATGACGTAAATGGAAGCGTGGCATTAAAAACAAGTACAACGCATTTCACTTATTTCTTTGAAGGCAGCTATTTTAACCGGCATACACAGAATTGGATCATCTGGCTTCCTACAGCATCTGCCTACTTCAGTCCACGAAACATTGCCAGCGTTTATAGCCGCGGCACAGAAAGCCGCACCGAAATTTCATACCGGCACCGCGACCTGTTTCTTAAGCTCGGCCTGTCAACTGCTTACGTGCTTTCAACCAACGAAACAGCAACCAATGAGAACGACGATGCGGTTGGGAGACAACTTATTTATACGCCACGCTATGCAGGCCAGGCGACGCTCTCCTGCACTTACAAGCAACTGGTTATATTACTAAGCCAAAGTTATACCGGTTATCGTTTCACGTCAACCGACAACACCAGCTGGCTTGATCCGTATTATCTGGCAAATGTAAAAATTTCTTATCGCCACCAATTTCTATCGGCTTCTGCGGAGGTTTTTGCAGCCATTTATAATATTTTTGACAAACCATACATGGCAGTTGCCAACAGACCGATGCCGATGCGTACTTACGAAGCAGGCTTTACGATCTGTTACCAAAACCTTTTAAAACAAAAAAAACCATAAACATCACGACTAAATTTAACGATAACACCATGAAAAAAACCATTACTACTTTCGTAACGCTGCTGGCAGGGCTGGCAACGTCATTTTCTGCTTCGGCCCAGGTTACTGTAGAAACGTTCGACACGTTTACCCTATCGGCTAACTCATACTATAAAGACACGGTGGCTAACAGCTGGCAAACAAGCCAGGCAAGTTTTGGCTACGATTGGAGTGGCACCAGCGCATCGGGTTACTGGAAATCGGGTTCGGCTTATACCAATGTGAAAGACACTGTCAATGGCACTTACACCAATTTATATGGTAATATCACCAACGGCGGATTCAGTGGCAATAATTATGCAACCTGCCAGGATGGCGCGCTCATCAAAGTAAACAACCTCTCAATGGTATCCGGCTTTTTTATTACCAATACGACTTATGCCTGGAAGGTCATTAAAAACGGCAACCAATTCTCACGAAAATTCGGCGACACTACGGGCACCGGTTCAGGCACAAGCATTCCGCAGGGGCATTACCCGGATTGGTTTCTATTGCGCGTGGTCGGTTATCGCAATGGCGTTGCTACCAACGACACCATTAAGTTTTATCTGGCCGATTACCGTCCGGCAGGAACAGCAAATGACTTTGTTGTAAAAAACTGGCAATTTGTTAATTGTACCACTCTTGGCATTGTCGATAGCATCCGTTTTCACTTAAGCTCGAGTGATAATTCATTCGGCTTTATGAATACGCCCGGATTTTTCAGTATCGACAATTTCACAACAAACACAACGGTAGGTATTCATGAGCTGAGCGGCCTCTCGGCGCTTTCCGTTTTTCCTAACCCGGCCAGAGAATTGGTGTATATCAGCTACCGCTCCGAGACTTCCCAAAATGTAGAGGCCAGCATTACCGACATCAGCGGCAAGGAAGTGATGAAAACCGTACTCGAAGGAGCAACCGGTCCTAATCTTTTTCCTCTGGAACTCCATGCCCTCGACCATGGTGTGTATTTTATCACCTTACGCGATGGATTTTCGGCTAAAACGATCCGCTTCGTCAAACTTTAAACCCTTTTTATTTGCTAAGCCCTGTAACAGCTAGTTACAGGGCTTGCATTGTTTGAACGGACATCTAAAGATATGATGAAAGAGAACGAAAATACCTACCTTTACCCAAAACGAGACCTGCATGGATAGCATTGACATCAAAATTTTAAACGTTTTACAACGGGATTCTACAGTTTCTATAAAAGACATAGCCAAAAAAGTTGGCTTATCCTACACGCCTGTGTATGAGCGCATCCGGCAACTGGAAGAGTCGGGAGTGATCAAATGCCGGGCGACGATTCTCGATCCTGCCAAAATTGGCATCAAGCTATTTGTGTACTGTAACATTACCCTGAAAGAGCAATCTAAAAAAAGTCTGCTGGACTTCGAAAAAAGCATCTCTAAAATTCCGGAGATCATGGAAGTTATCAGCCTATCCGGAAACTACGACTACATGCTCAAGATCGCTACCACCGATATCGAATCATACAATAGCTTTGTGATTAACAAACTGGCAAACATTCCAAACATCGGACAATACCATAGCAACATTGTGATGAGTATCGTGAAACACGACACGGCTTTTTATCTACCCGAAGAGTAGTCAAAAGCGCCAAGTTTACGCTGGAAACCTTGTTTTATTTCGTCGTGACACAAATTGCCGATACTACCCTGGTGGGTGTGATGGAGCTTGGCATCCGGAACAAATCGCCGCTCCTCTACTTCGATAGCTACCTGGCGGTATGCATCACGAAAAGGCATGCCCTGTAAAACCAGTGCATTAACTCTTTCGACCGTAAATAGATTATGGTACTTTTCATCGTTAAGGATATCGGTCTTTACCTGGCAATGCTGAAGCATCAGCACCATCATGTCCATGCACGCTTTCAGCGACGTGATGGCAGGAAACAAGCATTCTTTGGTAAGCTGCATATCACGGTGATAACCAGAAGGTAAATTGGTGATAAGCATGGTAAGCTCGTTAGGCAAAGCCTGTATGCGATTGCACCGCGCACGTATAAGTTCAAAAACATCCGGATTTTTTTTATGCGGCATAATGCTGCTGCCGGTTGTTAAGGCATCCGGAAAGGAGATGAACCCAAAATTCTGATTCATATACAGGCAAACATCGCTGGAAAAACGCGCCAGGCTAGCGGCCAGAGAAGCCATTGCCTGCGCCATGATCTTTTCGGTTTTTCCACGCGTCATTTGTGCATACACAACGTTATAATTAAGGTCATCCATTTTCAGTAACGTTGTCGTTAAAGCCCTGTCGAGGGGGAATGATGATCCGTAGCCCGCGGCAGAACCCAGCGGATTTTTATTGGCAATGCGGTAAGCTGCAATCAGCAATTCCAGGTCGTCCGACAGGCTTTCGGCATAGGCTCCAAACCATAAGCCAAACGACGACGGCATGGCCAGTTGCATGTGGGTGTAACCCGGCATCAACAGTTCCCGGTGTTGCTCGCTCAAGGCCATCAGCTCATTAAAAACAGATTCGATTTTCCGGGCCAGGATTCGGATCTCGCCGGTAATGTAGAGTTTAATGTCAAGCAGAGACTGATCGTTTCTGGAACGACCGCTATGAATTTTTTTTCCAGCTTCTCCCTGGCTCCTGGTCAGCAATAACTCTATTTGAGAATGCACATCTTCCACACCTTCTTCGATCGAGAACGTGCCATTTTCTATGGTCTGCTTGATATCGTTCAACCCTGTTTTTAGCTGTTCCCATTCCTCCAAGGAAAGCATGCCAATCGTGTACAACATCTCTGCATGTGCCAAAGAACCCCTCACATCGGCTTCAGCCAGGCAGAGATCCCAGGTGAGGTCGCTGCCTACGGTAAATTCTTCTACCATGCGCTGTGCTTCCGTCGTAATGTTGTTCGGTGTTTTTTGCCAGAGTTTCATAATAGTTGATTAAAGGATTCGAGCATGCAGATATACATTTCAATGCCTTCCTCTATTTCCTTTACAAAAATAAATTCGTCGGCCGTATGCGAACGCGCGGAGTCTCCAGGTCCCATTTTAATGGTGGGAAAATCCATCAACGCCTGATCGGATGTGGTAGGCGAGCCGTAAATAGAACGCCCGATGGAAACGCCTGCCCGCACCAGGGGATGCGTCGGGCTGATGCTGGAGGGATTGAGGCGCAATGAACGCGGCAAAATACGGCTTTTGGTGTTGGCCTTGATGATATCAAGCACTTCTGCATTTGTATATTGATCGGTTGTGCGCACATCTACTGTAAAATGGCATGTTTCGGGCACGATATTGTGTTGCAAGCCTGCCTGGATCATGCTCACTGTCATTTTAACGGGTCCGAGCATCGAAGATTCTTTTGCGAACGTATAAGTTCTGAACCATTCGATATCCTTCATGGCTTTATAGATGGCATTTTCTCCTTCGTCCCGCGCAGCATGCCCGGAAACGCCTTTCGCTTCACACTCTATGACCATAAGTCCTTTCTCGGCAACTGCAATCTGCATTTGCGTGGGCTCCCCTACAATACCGAATGCGAGTTTGCCCAAGTATGGCAACAACAATTCCACGCCGTTCTTACCCGAAATTTCTTCCTCAGCCGTGGCTGCATAGATCAGGTTAAAATTAAGATCGCTCCGGTTGTAAAACTCAAGAAAACAGGCCAGCAAAGAGACAAGAGCGCCACCAGCATCGTTGCTTCCAAGCCCGAATAGCTTGCCTCCCCTCACCTCCGGCTTGAACGGATCTCTTGTGTACTGCGCATTGGGTTTCACGGTATCATGATGCGAATTCAACAACAAGGTAGGTTTCGAATGATGATAATACTTGTTCTTGATCCACACATTATTTTTTAGCCGGCCGGTTCCCATGCCCTTCTGTTCAAAAAACTGGTTGATGGCATCCGCCGTTCGATTTTCGGCTTTGCTGAACGATTCGATGGAAATGAGTTGTTTTAACAGGTTGATGGCTTCTTCGTGTCGTTGTTTCATTGATTTACAATTTGAGTTCCCGTTGAGGAAGGTGAATACGAGGAAATAGCGCTGGTATGTGATATGGTTACCGTCTTTACACCGCCTTGTATGGCGTCAAAGGCATTCTCAAGTTTTGGGATCATGCCTTTTGAAATGATGCCTTTGTCTTTGAGAGATTGGTACGTCTCCGGGTTCAGTAACGGCAAACACGAGGCATCATCAGAAGGATCGAGCAGCACGCCACTTTTTTCGAAACAATAGCGCAGGCTTACCTCATAGCTCCCGGAAAGGGCTTTGGCCAGCTTCGCCGCCATGGTGTCTGCATTGGTATTGAGCAGCATTCCGTTCCCGTCGTGGGTAATAGCACTGAATACAGGTACAAAGCCTGCTGACAAGAGCGTGGTCATGCGACCGACATTAACGCCCTCGTCGGGCACATCTCCCACGTAGCCGAAATCAACCTGGCTTTGCTCACGCTTCCTGCTTCGAACCAGATCTCCGTCGGCTCCGCAACAGCCCAGAGCATCACACCCCAGCGCTTGCAAAGCCGATACTATTTTTTTATTGATGAGTCCGCAATACACCATAAGCGCCACGTCGAGCGTTCTGACATCGGTTATGCGCCTGCCATCGACCAAACGTTGCGGGATTTGCAACGTGGTGGCGAGCTCTGTAGCCAGTTTTCCGCCGCCGTGAACCAATAGTTTACGACCTTGAAGCAAACTGAAATCAGACAGAAATGCCTGAAGACTTTCTGCATGGTCGATGCTATTTCCTCCGATCTTGATGATGTGCAAGGTTTCCATTTTCTTGTCTATCGCGTTGAATCTAACATCCGTTTTAAAACTGCCTGGGCAGCATACACCCTGTTTTCGGCTTGCGCCAATACCAGCGAACCTGGTCCATCGAGCAGTTCATCAGCAAGCTCCACATTGCGGCGCACCGGGAGACAGTGCATAACATACGCGCCAGGAGCAGCTTCCAGTTTCTTTCGATCGGGCATCCAGTTTTCATTTACAGCACTGAGTTGCCCGTAGTTGTGGTGAGACGACCAGTTCTTCACATACACGAAGTCTGCATTTTCCAAGGCTTTTTGCTGATCGTATTCGATGTGCGCGCCGCGGGTGTAGTCGTCGCAGAGTTCGTAGCCTTGGGGCTGTGCGATGGTGAGATCATAGCCTAGCTGTAATGTCCATTCTGAAAAAGAATTGGCTACAGCCTGGGGCAAGGGTTTCAGATGGGGCGCCCAGGTAAGTACCACTTTCGGCTTTTCGTTTTTCTGAAATTCGCGGATCGTCATCATATCTGCGAGGCTTTGCAGAGGGTGCAACGTTGCAGACTCCATGCTGATAACGGGCACGCGGCTATGTTTCATAAACTGAAGAAGCACTTTCTCGCTGTAATCGTCGGAACGGCTGGTAAGCGATGGGAAACACCGGATCGCTAACATGTTACAATACAAGCTCATGACGGCGGCAGCATCTTTTACATGTTCCACGCTTGTACCATTCATTACAGCACCGTCTTCATACTCCAGCGCCCATCCTTCGGCATTGATGTTCATCACCATCACATTCATACCAAGATTCATTGCCGCTTTCTGCATGCTTAGTCGTGTACGTAAACTCATATTAAAAAAAATGAGTCCTAATACTTTGTGAGTGCCCAGGGTATTAAATGCAAACGGATGTTGCTTGAGCGCCAGGGCTTCGCTTACCAGTTCTGCGGGATTTGCAACATCATGTACGGTTGTAAAATACTTCATGTGTAATTTAGTTAAGCGTATGGTTGAGAGCGTGAATAAATACATCCAGGTCCTCGTATGAGATGGTGAGCGACGGCAGGATGCGTATGGTGTGTTTCTCTGACGCAGAACCGGTAAAAATACGATGCTCCTTTAGCAATGTACTTCTAACGCCGGCTGCAGGTTCAAACAATTCGATACCTGTCATCAATCCCTGGCTTCGCAGATCCCTGATCCTTGGCAGTTTCAGTAATTCATTATGCAGGTAACGGCCTTTTTCGGCAGCCGCCTCTATCAACGCCTCTTGGTCTATGACATCCAGAACAGCCTGCGCCGCAGCGCATGCCAGGTAATTGCCGCCGAAAGTTGTTCCCAGCATTTCTTTGCGCGCCTGGATGTGAGGACCGATCAGCACACCTGCAACCGGAAAACCGTTCCCCATGCCTTTGGCTACGGTAATAATGTCTGGTTTGATACCTGCATGCTGGTGGGCGAAAAATTTTCCAGAACGTCCATAACCAGATTGCACTTCGTCGAGAATAAGCATGGCTCCTGTTGCGCGGCAACGACGCTCTATTGCCTGCAAAAATGCCACCGAAGGAATACGCGCACCTGCTACGCCTTGTATGCCTTCCACGATGACGGCAGAGGTATCGGCGTCAATTCCATGTTCCAGCGCTTCGATGCTGTTCCATGGCAAGAAGCAAACATGCGCATTTTCATTCACCGGTGCCACAATCTGCGGATTGTCGGTAGCAGAAACCGCCAGCGAGGTACGACCGTGAAATGATCCCTGAAAGGCAACGATTTTTTCCCTGCCATTGTGGAAAGATGCCAGCTTAAATGCATTTTCATTGGCTTCTGCTCCCGAATTACATAAAAACAAATCATAATCCGGATAGCCTGAAAGTTCTCCCAACTTCTCAGCGAGCTTTTCCTGCAACCCGATTTTCACCGAATTGGAATAAAACCCGATCTGCTGCAACTGCCCGGCAACACGCTGAATATAATGTGGATGACTATGACCAATGGAAATGACGGCATGACCGCCGTAAAGGTCGAGATAAGAGTTTCCGGCATCATCCCAAAGGCGAGAGCCTGAGGCTTTCACAATAGCGATGTCGAAAACAGAATAAACGTCGAATGGTTTCATGATTAAAAGGCAGATGCTTTAAGTTTAAGGCCGGTGCTTTCGGGCAAGCCGAACATCAGGTTCATATTTTGTACTGCCTGACCGGAAGCTCCTTTCAATAAATTATCGATCACACTTACGATCAGCAGTTGATTTTTATATTTTTCGAGGTATAGCACGCATTTGTTAGTGTTAACTACCTGCTTAAGATCAATTGATGTTTTGCTCAGGTGTACAAACGGATGCGTGGCGTAGTAGCTTGCGAAAAGCTCGTAAAGCGACTCCTGATCGACGTTTGTTTGCAGGGACAGGCTAGCCAGAATTCCCCGCGTGAACGAGCCGCGCTGCGGAAGCATTACCGTGGCATGCTCAAAAACAGGTTGCAGCTTACGAACGCTTTGCCCGATCTCGGCGAGATGCTCATGCACAAATGGTTTATATACCGAATGGTTGTTCTGACGTCTGCTGAAATGAGATGTTTCACTAAAGGCCTGCCCGGCACCGGTAGATCCCGTGGTGCATGAAATGAAGATATCGGACCCCAACAACTTATGCTTGGCTAAAGGCAAGAGCGCAAGTTGTATAGCAGTAGCGAAACATCCGGGATTAGCTACACGCATGGCTTTAGCAATCTCTTTTTTATTGAGTTCTGGTAAGCCGTAAACAAAAGATTGGCCCTGGCCGTCATCAATACGGAAATCGCGGCTCAGGTCGATGATCTTTACAGTGGGCTTAAAATCGTATTCGCTGAGCAACTTTTTTGCTTCGCCGTGCGCCACACACAAAAATACCACATCAACTCCCGGCAATACCTGGTTTGTAAACCGGAGGCTCAGGTCGCCCAGCAAATCCGTGTGAATGTCGCACACCAGCTTACCAGCCTGGCTTTTGCTGTGCACAAAAACCAATTCTACTGAAGGATGCCATACCAGCAGACGAATCAGTTCTCCGCCAGTGTAGCCTGCCCCACCCATGATGCCGACTTTAATCTTTGCCATGATCTTCTGCAGCATTAACCTGGTTATAAATTGAAGTCTGGTTACCGAAAATTTTCGTAAAGCCCTTTACGTCATCCCCTGACCAGCCTTTGTTCATTTCGCCATAGCTCCCGAATTTGGACGACATCAAATCATGAGCGCTCTGTATGCCGTTGAGCTCGAAGCGGTGAGGAAATAAAGTAAGGTACACGTTGCCGCTTACATTTTTTTGCGTGCTTTCGAAGAGCGCCTCAATGTCGCGCATCACCGGATCGAGCATCTGCCCTTCGTGAAGCCAATTGCCATACCAAGCTGCAAGCTGATCTTTCCAGTAAAGTTGCCATTTAGTGAGCACATGTTTTTCGAGCAGGTGGTGGGCTTTGATGATGATAAGCGGCGCAGCGGCCTCGAAACCTACGCGACCTTTGATCCCGATGATCGTGTCGCCTACGTGAATATCGCGGCCTATACCGTATGGTTGTGCCAGTTGTTGCAAGTACTCGATGGCTCCAACCGGACTATGAAATGCCTTCCCGTCGATGGCTTTTAATTCGCCGCGTTCAAATGCCAAAGTCACGTTCATAGGCTCGGTGGCTGTTATCGGCGTTGGCCAGGCTTGCTCAGGCAAGGCGCTATGAGAGCTAAGTGTTTCCTTACCGCCTACCGACGTTCCCCAAATACCTTTATTGATGCTGTAAGTGGCTTTTGCAAAATCATAATGAACGCCGTGTTCTTTTAAAAAGCGAATTTCCTCCTCGCGGCTCAGCTGATGATCGCGAATAGGTGTTATCACCCGGATGTTCGGAACAAGGTGATGAAAGATCATATCGAACCTGACCTGGTCGTTGCCTGCGCCGGTACTTCCGTGAGCAATGGTATCGGCCCCAAGTTCGCGCGCATACTCCGCCACTGAAATGGCCTGAATAGCACGTTCGGCACTCACGCTCAGGGGATACGTTCCGTTTTTCAAAACATTGCCGAATACCAGGTAACGGATGCAGGTTTGGTAGTATTTTTCGCGAACGTCGATGCAACGAAACGAGGCTACGCCTATCGTCCGTGCTTTTTCTTCCATGGCGCGGACATCTTCACTGGTAAACGCGCCGGTGTTCACCGTAACGGCGTGGACCTCATAGTTAGCAATTTTACTGAGGTACACCGCGCAGTAGGTGGTATCGAGCCCACCACTGTAGGCCAGTACCAGTTTTTCTTTCCCCTCGTGTTGTTGTGTTGTTGTCATACCATTAAAAAATAAACTGTTTTTTGAATGCTTTCAGGGCAGCGATCTTCTTCATGAACCTGGTTTGTGAAGGCTGCCCGGCCTGATCGTCTTTTTTCTTTTCAACCTCAGGATCATACAGCATAGCTGTACACAGGCAATTCCTGAATTCCTTGCTGGTAAGAATGGAATAGTTGACACAACTTTTGCAGCCATTCCAGAACTGCTCGTCGGTGGTCAATTCGGAATATGTAACAGGCTCATAACCCAGTGCCGAATTGATTTTCATGACCGCAAGACCGGTGGTGAGGCCAAACACTTTAGCGCTGGGATATTTGGAACGCGACAATTCAAAAATTTTTTGTTTGATCTGTCTGGCCAAACCATCTTTACGGTAGGCGGGCGCCACAATAAGACCTGAATTAGCCACATACTCGCCTGATTGCCAGGTTTCGATATAGCAAAAACCCGCCCAGGCATCGTTAGCTGCAAAAGCAATCACCGCTTTTCCTTCCAACATCTTTTGACCGATGTATTCCGCCGACCGCTTGGCAATGCCAGTTCCGCGGATCTTTGCCGATGACTCCATTTCGGCGCAGATTTGATCTGCGTAGCGAAGATGGGTGTTGTCTGCAATTTGAACAGTAAAAGTCAACATGAAGATTTATTTTTGGCGCAAATATATACAATTAGTTATATTATCTTTTTAAAAGATTATTAAAAGATAAATAAATTACCAAAAGCGCGAAAAAAAGATTTTATATTATCGTATTGCTAACTTAAATTATCGCCCGGACAGATGCGTGAAGCCCTTCTAAAAGCCGCACGATTACAGTAATAATGGTAAATTTGTGGTTATGAAATTAGCATACCTAGGCCTGGCGCTGATCCTCTTAAGTTCTTGTGTGAAAGACAAACCGCAAGAACCTGTGAAAACGGGCGGTAGCATCCGCACCGAAAGTAAAGTATTGGTAGTGAACGAAGGCGGCTTTGGCTACAACAACGCCGACATCACCGTGTACGATGCCGCCTCCGGAAGCCTTATCAACAATTACTACCGCCAGCAAAATGCCAATGAGGCACTGGGCGATGTATGCCAAAGCGTTTGCCATTTCGACAACCGCTATTTTCTTGTGATGAACAATTCGCACAAGGTGGTGAGTGTGGATGCAGGCATGTTTACCAGGAAAAGCAGCATCAGCGGTTTCAATTCGCCGCGCTACCTGCTTCCTGTTACATACAGCAAGGCCTACGTCAGCGATCTTTATGCACCGTCGATTCAGGTTATAGATCTAAATAGCAACACCATTACAGGCCATATTCCCTGCATGACCGGCACCGAGGAAATGGCAATGCTTTATAACAGGGCTTTTGTAAGCTGCAGTAATTCCACCTACTGTTATGTGATCAGTACCACAAACGATGCGGTGACCGATAGTGTGTATGTAGGAGCAAACGCATCGAGCCTTCTCATCGACCGCTACTCGAAACTCTGGGTGCTCGCTACTGGCAACAGCAGCCAGCCCGGTAAATTGTCGCGCATCAATCCACTGACACTTCAAACTGAACTGAGTCTCAGTTTCGGATCGTCGGATAACGCTTCTCACCTGCGCATCAACAAAACCCGAGACACACTGTATTACCTCAACAAGGGCATCTGTCGCTTTTTGATTTCAGACACACAACTCCCTTCTGCCCCGATTGTAAACCAGGGATCCAAGATTTTCTACGGCCTGGGAGTGAATCCGAAAGACTATTGCCTGTATGCCAGCGATGCGATAGACTATGTGCAGAAGTCGAAGATAGAAATTTACCGTCCCGATGGCAGTTTCAAAACGAGCTTCGCTGCGGGCATTATTTCCAACGGATTCGTGTTCGAGTAGAGACATGCCGTTTTAAAGTTTCTGTTATCTTTGTTTAGGTGCACAGGCATTTACATATTATTTCTTTCGACATTCCATACCCTGCCAACTACGGCGGCGTTATCGACGTGTTTCACAAAATACGCTGCCTTCATCAAAAAGGCATCCTGGTAACGCTGCATTGCTTTCAATACGGCAATAGAAAGCCTTCGCCTGAACTCGAAAAACTCTGCAATAAGGTCTATTATTACCAGCGCAACATGTCTGTCCTCAACCAGTTCTCGTGGCTGCCATACAACGTGCTTTCGCGCCGCGACAGCGAGCTTAAGGAACGGCTCCTGGAAGACGAATACCCGATCTTGTTCGAAGTACTTCATACCTGTTATCTGCTCAACGACACTGATCTGAAAGACCGGCGGAAACTTTTCAGGCATAGCAATATCGAACATGACTATTTCAGGGAACTGGCGAAAGCTGAAACAAGCTGGTTGAAAAAAATGTACCTGAAAACCGAGGCGGCCAAACTGGAACGCTTCGAAGAGCAAGTTACCCACGCAGAATGCATCCTGGCTGTTTCCGAGAAAGACCTGACTTATTTCCAAAACACTTACCCTCGCACGCCGGCGGTGTATTTACCGAGTTTCCATCCTTTCGACAGCATCCAATGCCAACCCGGCAAGGGCAATTACGTGCTTTACCATGGCAATTTGTCGGTACCGGAAAATCACCAGGCGGCTTTATGGCTCATTGAGCAGGTGTTCTCGAAAATCCGATGGCGGGTGGTGATCGCCGGGCTGAATCCTCAACCGGCTTTGATAGCTGAGATCCGCCGCCATTCGCACATTGAACTAAAGCAGGATTGCAGCGAAACAGACATGCAGACCCTCATTCGCGATGCGCACGCACATTGTTTATATACCGCGCAGGCCACTGGCTTAAAATTAAAATTGCTCAACGTGCTTTACAGCGGGCGGTTTGTGCTTGCCAACAGCGCGATGCTTACGGGCACACAACTGCATGAGGCCTGTATGGTATGCGACAACGGAGACGCCTACATTCATGCATTGGAAAGTGCTTTTGACAAGTCATTTACAACCGAAGATATGGCCAGGCGGACAGCCATTGTCGCGCCGATGAATAATGAAGCCAAGACTGAAAAATTGATCGGATTGCTCTAAAAATCCCAAAAGCAAACGCCTCGACACAACAGCACCCGCATCGACACCTGATAAAAAGTCCTTTATTTCCGCAGAGCCAACATATCGTCCAGCAAACCGTTGATGATGTCCAGAGGAAGATCTTTGACAGGATCGATCGGGAAAATCTTCATGCGCTTGCGTTTATCCTGGATCAAGGCCGGATGATCAATCAGCTTACCATCTACCAAACCGAGGTAGGGATAACCGGCTGTTTTATGAAGCCACACATAGCACAACATTTTGTTGCGATAACAGAAAAATGGCATGCCATATTTCCAGGCTTCAGTCAAATCCGGTACTGCCTCCAGTAAATGCCTGCGTACGGCCAGCAGGCAACTCCTTGCAGGCTCCGGCTGTGAGCCATACCAGTTATCCAATGGATTCAGCATGGGTTTATCCTATCGCGGTTTTAGCAGCTTCAATGTTCTTTTTGGAATTCCCGACAAATACCTGGTCGCCGATAAATATCACCGGCCGTTTGAGAAACGTATATTCTTCGAGGATGAGTTTTTTGTATTCCGCCTCGGCCGAGGGCTTGGGATCGAGGGTCTTATACTTCAATGCCACCCGGCTAAAAAGCGCCTCATAGCTTCCGGCTGCTGTTTTCATGGCTTCAAGCTGCGCCGGGGTGATCTTTTCAGTTTTAATATCCTGGAACGCAAAGCCGCGCTTTTTCAGGCCGAGTTCGTCGATGATGCGCTTACAGGTATCGCAGGTAGAAAGGTAGTAGATCTTGTTCATGAATAGATGAATTGATTAATGAAAAAAATGGGCAAAAAATATGCGGACCTTTCTGGCCCGCATACGTAAGCGATTTTTATTATCCCAGCATTTTTAAAAAGCCGATCTCTTTCTCGGTGAGGAAACGGTACTTTCCACGTGGCAGGTCTTTCTTCGTAAGGCCTGCAAAAGCCACACGGTCGAGTTTTACCACTTCATAGCCGAGGTGTTCGAACATGCGGCGAACGATGCGGTTGCGCCCGCTGTGAATTTCCACACCCAGTTCGAAACGGCCGGCACCTACAAATTCGGTGGCATCAGGCTTAATGAAGCCATCAGGCAACTCGAAACCTTCGTTGAGGATTTTGTAGTCTTCCGTTGCCATTTTTTTATTGAGAGTAACATGGTACACCTTACGCACATCAAATTTCGGGTGCGTGAGCTTTGCCGTCATGTCACCATCGTTAGTAAACAGCAGCACGCCGGTGGTGTTCCGGTCGAGGCGTCCAACAGGATAAAGACGCTCTTTGCAGGCTTTTTTCACCAGTTCCATCACTGTACGGCGCTCTTCCGGGTCGTCCATGGTGGTAATATAGTCTTTTGGTTTGTTGAGCAGTAGGTATTTTTTTGTCTCGTTTTTGATCGGCACACCACCGTACGTTACAACATCGCCTGGGTTCACCTTGTAACCCATTTCGGTAACGATCTTTCCGTTGACACTTACCACGCCGGTGGCGATAAGTACGTCGGCCTCGCGTCTTGAGCAAATACCGGCGTTTGCCACATAGCGGTTGAGACGAATGGCGTCTTCCGATACATTCGGCTGGTCCGACGTCCGTTTAGGACCGGCCTTTTTCGATTTGGCTACTACTTTTTCTGATTTCGAGAGCTTAGGCTCATACGGTTTTTTCTCGCCATATTCATTCTTCTCAGCGCGTTTCGTGTATGGCTTCTTTTCGCCATCCCCGTCATTGCGGCGAGGCCTGGCGCTTTCGTATTTGCCATCGGCGCGTTTCACAAAGCCTTTCTTTTCAGCATCTCCGTATGTTCTCCGCGGCTTGCTATC
>DAIUED010000036.1:0-16974 GCA_036845295.1 Bacteroidota bacterium | reverse complement strand
GGCTCATCATCGCCGTATCTTCGAGGTTATTGCTTAAATTGCTTTTAAGTAACTTCAGTTGAAGATTAATCACATCTTTCAGTGTATCCAGGTTCTTTTGCTGTGCGTAGTTGTCGGCAGTGAGCCTGTCGAGGTCCAGAAAGATATCCGGGATGCTCTTGAGTTCGTTTAAATAACTTTCAAGAAAAACCGGATCTTCGGTTAAGAGGAAAGCCCTTTGCCCGGTTTCTGCATTGAGCAGGTACTGTTCGAGGCTATTGGTCTGGATAATGACTTCATAAGAATGATCGACGCGTTCATTGTATTTTTCCAAGGCATTTAATTTGCTTAAGGAGAAAAATGATATACCCAGCAGCGCAAACAAAGCCAAACCGATGCAAAAATAAATGAGTACGCGCTTTTTTTTCATATTTTTACGAAGATGGGCTTTCGAATATGCTAAAGATAAACTAAAAACAGATATATGAGCAATATTTTAGTAATTGACGACGATACGGATATTTGTCTGTTGCTGAACAGGTACCTTTCGAAAAACGGATTTACTGTAACCACAGCCCATACCGGCAAAGCGGCGTTGGAGAGCATCCTGAACCAAGCGCCGGATATTGTACTTTGTGATTTCAGGCTTGATGACATGAATGGTGGCGAATTGTTGGAACGGATTAAACAATTGCATGCCAATATTCCTGTAATTATTATGACTGGCTATAGCGATGTGAGAACCGCGGTGAACATCATGAAATCCGGGGCTTTTGATTATGTTACCAAACCGTTGCTGCCTGAGGAAATCCTGCATACGCTGAAACGCGCGCTGGCAGAGGGAAGTAAAGACAGAAGCAATAGCGAAGAGCCGGCTAAAAATGCAGGTAGTGAACCCGAAGCTAAAAAGCCGAAAAAATACAAAAGCAAATATGTATTTGGCAAAAGCCCGATCTTTAAAACCATCCTGGAACAGATCCAGCTGGTAGCTCCAACCAATTTCAGTATTATCATATACGGAGAAAGCGGAAGTGGCAAGGAATCTGTTGCCAATGAGATACATAACAACAGTGCGAGGTCCCACAAACCGTTCATCGCTATCGACTGCGGCGCGCTGTCGAAAGAGCTGGCCAGTAGCGAGTTATTCGGTCACGAAAAAGGCTCGTTTACAGGCGCTATCAATCAAAAAATTGGCAGCTTCGAACTGGCAAACGGCGGCACGATTTTCCTCGATGAGATCGCCAACTTATCTTACGATATCCAAATGGCGCTTCTGCGCGTGGTGCAGGAACGTAAGATGCGTCGCGTAGGTGGTGTAAAAGACATTGACCTGGATGTACGCATCATCGTGGCCAGTAACGAGCGTCTCTCAGAGTCTGCCAAAAAAGGCAAATTCAGGGAAGACCTTTACCACCGGTTTAATGAGTTCAGCATCGAAGTGCCACCATTGAGAAACCGCCGGGAAGATATCATGTTGTTTGCAGACGTGTTTCTCGAAAAAACCAATGCCGAATTGAATAAATCAGTCAAAGGCTTTTCAGACGAGGTGATCCGGATCTTTAACCAATACCCTTGGCCGGGTAACCTTCGCGAGCTGAACAATGTTGTTAAACGCGCTACCCTGCTTACAGCCGGCGATCTGGTGCAGGTAGCATCACTTCCTTTCGAAATCACGCATTACGACCAGCTTAATTTTGAGGCTGAAACGCAACAACCTGCCGGCGATGTGCGACAGGTACCGGCTATGCCGGAGCAACCAAAAAAAGTGTTACCACTCAGCGACCAGGGAATGAAACATGCATCGATCGATGCTGAATTTGAGTTGATTGTAGAAGCCCTGAAAAAATGTAACTACAATAAAAGTAAAGCGGCCCAACTGCTCAATATTGATCGCAAGACGCTTTACAACAAAATGAAACAGTACAAAGAATTTAACGGCGAGCTGTAATCGGCCTTTTATGTCATGGATCTAAAAACATCATCTGTAGAAAAATTTTCCCATATATTTCCCTATATGGAAAATATTCTACAGTTTGGTGCCTATTGCTATACATTTTCCACGAAAGAACTGAGCTGGAGCAACGGCATGTTCCAGATTTTGGGAATTAAATCTACAGACGCAAGGCCGGGCACATTTCTGTTCCTGAAATACATTCACCCGGAAGATCTGAGACAGGTGCTCAAAGGTGTTCAGAAAGCGTTTACCGATAAACAACCCTACCGCCTGGAGTTCTCAATTACCAATGAGCAAGGTGTGTTCAAGCGCATTTACGCAGAAAACTTTATCCGATTCGACGACCAGGGCGAAGTAGTCGAATATTGCGGGATCATTAAAGACATCACTGAAAACTTCCGTTTCAAAAAGGCGTTGGAACAAAAGATCGAACAACTCGACAAATCGAACCGGAACTTGCAGGAGTTTGTCTATGTAGCTTCGCACGATTTACAAGAGCCGCTTCGGAAGATATCAACGTTTACCGAACGCATCGACAGCAAGTACCGAGAATCGCTTAACGAGGAAGGCCAGTCGTATCTTAAACGCGTGCTTACTTCGGCGGGTAACATGCAAGTGCTCCTCGAAGATCTGCTTGATTTTTCTAAACTTTCTTTCGGCGAAAAAAAATATGAACGCGTGAATCTACAGCAATGCATTAACGGGGTGATTGCAGATCTCGAATTAAAGATCGAAGAATCCCAAACAACCGTTACCTGCGATGATGCACCGGAAATTGAAGCATTTCCTTCACAGATCCGGCAATTGTTCTCCAACCTCATCAACAATTCCATCAAATTCAGAAAAGAGCACGAGGCTCCGCTGATCAGAATTTCCTGCAAGCCGGTAATGTTGGCCGACTACCCGAATTTACCCCTGGTCGAAAACAAAAAATACGTACGCATTACGGTAGAAGACAATGGGATTGGTTTCGATCAGGAGTTTTCGGAACGCATCTTCAAAATATTTCAAAGACTTCACGGGAAATCCGAATACAAAGGATCCGGCATCGGACTGGCCATTTGCAAAAAAATCGTTGACAATCATCACGGCTTCATTTTCGCAAACAGTCGTCCGGATGAAGGTTCCAACTTTACGATTATTCTCCCCGAAACACAATCTTAACTTATGATCTCAGACCTTAAAATACTGATCATTGATGATGATGAAGACGATTTTTTTATTACGTCGCAGTACCTGGAAGATATCCAGGCTTTCAATGTGAACTGCAACTGGAGTTACAACATCAGCGATGCGCAGCAAAAACTGGCATCGAATGCGTATGACGTCTATTTTCTTGATTACCGCCTCGGCGCCCGCACCGGTCTCGAACTGCTGAAAGAAGCCATTGAACGCGGTTGCTACAAACCAGTGATTCTTCTTACAGGAAAAGGAACTGTAGAAATTGATAAGATGGCTGTAGAGAACGGCGCGTATGACTATTTGGTGAAGAGTGAACTGACAAGCGACAAGTTGGAACGCTGTCTGCGTTATGCATACGAGCGATACAAGAGTTTCAAGCTGATCAATGATAACGAAAAAAAATACCGGCTCATTTTCGAGAATGCCCTGAGTTTCATTTTCACCTGCGATCCCTTGTTGCATTTCAGCGCCGCCAACCCGGCTTCCGAATACCTGTTGGGATATATGCCCGACGAACTAACCGGTAAGTCGTTCCTGAGCCTGATTGAAGATAGCGACAAACATCATTTCCGGAAACTGATCGTCGAGAAAAAGAATATCTACAATTACAATATCCGCATGCTTACCAAGCATAACGAAGTAAAAACAGGCAACCTCTCACTCAACTATTTCGAGGAAGACAACGAAACAGCGTACTGGCAAGGCATCATTTACGACGAAACCATGCGTGTACAGGCCGAACAAGCCAAACTGCAATCCGAGAAATTAGAAGCAACCTATCGCCTCGTGCGCACACTGGCGCATGAAATACGCAACCCGCTCACCAATATCGGGCTATCGCTGGAAGGCTTTCTCGAAAAAGGTATCAAAGACGACCAAAAACCTTACGTGGACATCATACGACGCGGAGCCGACCGCATCAACAGCATCATTACCGAATTGTTACAGTCGAGCAAAGCCATCGAAATAAGGCCGGAACTGGTGGATCTGAATGCATTGCTCAGGGAAGTGGTTTCGATTGCACAGGACAGGATAGATCTTAAAAAGATCAAAACAGACATATCGCTGCTGGATTTTCCGGTGGTGCGCACCCTCGACAAAGAAAAATTCAAAATCGCCATCCTTAATCTGGTCGTGAATGCTGTTGAGGCCATGGAAAACGAAAAAGGGCTTCTGACCGTAACCCTCATGCAAAATCTGGAACATACCATCATCCTTATCAAAGACAATGGTTCGGGCATAAAGGAAGAAGACCTGAAAATGCTTTTTGAACCCTATTTTACGACTAAAAAATCGGGCATGGGCCTCGGCCTTGTATCTACGCTCAACATCATCAAATCGCACAAAGCCCACATTGAGGTTGACTCGAAACAGGGCGCAGGTACAGCATTCAAAGTTATATTTCCGAATTGAGCCTGAGTACTTAGTTCTACATTTTCCTGCTTTTCTCCAATATCTGGCCTTTTAGGCGCTGGCATTTCGATTGCAGACTTTCGCGCAAACATTCATGAATTCGCCGGAAGATATTGGAAAACTGGTTCAGGTATTAAAAGACCTGGTGGAAGTGAATCGTCATCGTTTACAAACCTATCTGTCTGCTGGTCAAAAAAACATGATCAGCACTGACCTTTCAACCCTCTTTTATGAAAAGCTAAAACAAAGCGAAGAGTTCATAAGCGAATTGGAGAAAGAGATCGCACAAATGGAAGGGAAAGCGGCAGCGGCTGAAAATCGTGAGCCGGGTGCGATTGCACGGCTATGGAATGGCATCAAACAGGCTTTTAGTAGTGGCGACCCAGATGAATCCGTTTTTGGCCGTTTTGAATCTTTGGAAGAAATAGCCGTGAAAGCATACGACGAAGCTTTGCATTCCGACACAAAAATGCCGGCACACATCCGGCAAAAAATAGTAGAACAACAAACGGAGATCCGGAAATCGCAAGACATACTTCGCAGATACAGCAACCTGAATTTGCGACCCATAAATTACAACAACAGTTTTACATCTTAGTGCTTAGACATTTCATTTGGTTTTTTTAAAGTTTTTACAACCGGAAATCGTTTATTGTCAATATATGTAAAACGAAAAAATGGAGGCTTTTGAAGCCTCCATTTTATACTTAATCGGAATGAGCACCCTTACTACCAGACATAACTACAAGCAACTTGCATGGACCATTGCACTTTGCGAGTTTACTGGTTTATTGATCGGCTTGCTTAGTTTACTCGCCGCCGGCAATTGGTTTATACACCTTAACAAGCCTGTATTTACGCCTCCTACTTGGCTCTTCGGGCCAGCCTGGGTCATTCTGTATCTATTCATGGGAATTGGCTTACATCAAATGATCAGTTACGGGAACGGGCAACCGGCTGTTTATAAACATAGCCTGGCGCTCTTCTGGGTTCAGCTCACACTGAATGTGTGCTGGAGCCTGGCTTTCTTTGTGGCAAAAAACCCTGTGCTTTCTTTTGTTATTATACTCGGCCTCATCGGATCTGTTTGCTTCTGGATCCAACACCTTCACCGAATACAACGATTTATGGCATGGCTACAAGTGCCCTATTTGCTTTGGTGTTGCTTTGCCATGATCTTTAACTACTACATCATACGCCTCAATTAACCGTTTTATGTAAGGCGCACATTTTAACCATAAAAACAAAACCTCATGAAAATTACCTTAGTACCCGCAGCTTTCGCTTTAGTTATCGCAAGCATTGTAACACTCCCATCGTGTTCCGAGTCCAAAAAAGAAGAAGTTTCGGAAAACATCGATCAGGCTACTGCAGAAGTAGATGCCAAAATGAATGAAACCAAAGACGACCTGAAACGGGAGCGTGATGAGTTTGTAGCCGACGTAAACGCCCGCATTGAAAAGAACAAGCAGGATATTGCTGATCTGAAAGCCAAAAGCAAGGATAAAAAAGCTGAAGCCCGTAAAGAATACGATGAAGCCATTGCCGACATGGAAAGAAGAAACGACGAACTAAAAGCCAAACTCGATAACTATAAGGATGATACGCGCGAAGGTTGGCAGGATTTTAAACAGGAATTTAGCCGCGACATGGATGATCTCGGGACGTCTATAGGCAATTTGTTTAAAAATAATCATTGATTCTAATCTCTTTTTAATCTCAGGTAAAACTTAAAACAACCATTCGCCGTAAATTTACGGGATGAGACATCTATACAAACTAGCCCTTGCTTTCCTGTTCCTGGGGAAGCAAGGGTTTTCGCAGGTTACGGTAACTGGTGTAACCACAGGAACCTATTCTACCGTTAATGCTGCTTTTGCAGCCGTGAATGCCGGAACGCATACCGGCGCCATTACCATCGACATTTCCGGAAGTACGACCGAACCCTCTACCCCGACGGCACTACTTGCCAGCGGACAAGGCAGCGCCAATTACACGTCGGTAGTTCTACGGCCTACCGCCACAGCTACCATCAGCGGGGCCACCATCGTAGGCCGTGGCGTGCTGGAGCTGGACGGCGCGGACAACGTTACGATCGACGGAGACATTGCCGGAGGTAGTGTAGGACGTAATCTTACCATTATTAATACTGCTGTTTCCAGTGCTTCCCTTACAGCAGCCATTCGCCTCATGGGAACAACATCAGGCGGCATGGGTGCTACCAATAACACGATCATGAATTGCGTGATCATTGGCAACACCGAAGGCAATAACGGGTCGAGCGGATCTACCGTTACCAGTAGTTTCGGGATTTATGCCGGTGTTGGCACAGGCCTTATTACCGCTACCGGAACCGGTGCAGATTACGATAACCTCACGATCCTGAACAATGAGGTACGGCGCGCTTACTCCGGTATATACGTGGCGGCAGCCACAGCCAACACCTCCGACAACATCAACATCAGCAATAACCTCATCGGGTCGGCTGTAGCCGGTGAAGCCACAACGCTGGCAGGCATCAACCTCAACGGCGTAACAAGTTCCACCGTGAGCCTGAATGAAATCATGAACCAGGTAGCGAGTACATCCATCAGCCCATACGGCATCCAGGTAACCGGCGCAGGAAGTAACTCGGTATTACTGAGCCGCAACCTCATTCACGGCATCAAAAGTACAAGTACTGGTGGCTGGGGGGCTTATGGCATTTCCATTGCCGGCGGTTCCAACCACACCATCGTCAACAACGTGATTTACGATATCATGACGGTGAACTACCTTTCCACTTCCACCCTTAATGCCATGGGCATCCGCCTGTCGTCCGGAACAGGTCATAAAGTTTATTACAACAGCGTTAACCTGTACGGCATGCTCAACCTGAGCACCGCCACTTCGGTGAGTGCTGCTTCCGCCGCACTTGGCATTACGTCAACCGTCGTTTCAGGTCTCGAGGTAAAGAACAATGTGCTGTGCAACACCCAAACATCGACCCTCACAACCGTTACTACCAAACGTTTCATGTCGATCTGGTTTCCGGCCTCTTATAATTTTGCGAATGCCATCCTCGACAACAACTCTTACAACGTCAGCAACGACGCCGACCACTTCGTCGGTAAAGTTGGCACAACCAATAACGTGAACGAAGCCATTTCACTGGCCGACTGGCGCCTGCTTTCGCAAGTAAACAATCCTACGAACGACCTGAACTCTATTCCGCTGGTCAATATCCCTGCGCCTTTCACTTCCAATACCAACCTCACGTTCCCATCAAATACATTGTATGCGGCGGAATCGGGTGCTGTATTGATTCCTGCCCTCGGAACCAACATCGATTATACTGGTGCTGTAAGGCCGCTCGCAGGTACCAATCCGAATACCAATCCGGATATGGGTGCTTATGAATTCGACGGCATTGCATCGGCCAGTACCGACGCCGGACCGGTAGCCTTGGCGAATCCATCGGCAACCGGATGCTATGGCAATGCCGAGAGCGTGATCGTAACCCTCAAAAATTACGGCACTTCTTCCATTACCAACATCCCTGTAACGGTAACTGTAAGCGGCGCTGCCAGTCAAACATTTAGCGCCACCTATTCTCAAACGCTGGCACCTAATGCAACCGCTAACTTTACGGTAGGAACACTCAACATGCTGGCTGCCGGCAATTATACTTTCAACGGCAATACCAGCCTGGCCGGTGACCTCAACCCCTCAAACAACGCCCTTCCTCCTACCGTCAGAACGGTTATCGCTCCTTCACCGCTTCCGCAATTTGTAGATTTCACCGGGTTTACAGGAGCCAACCTTACCACTTTCTTCCCTGAATGGAAAGAAGGTGATGGCGCTTTGCCTGTAGGAACCACATCGTCGTGGACCAGCCAAACGAACCTGAACGGCACCGGAAACGTCAACGCACGCGTTTTGTTATCGACAGCTGCCAACACGGAATGGATTGTAGGCCCTAAAGTGTCGGCAACAGCACAAACCATTCTTACCTTCGACGCTGCCCTTACCGGCAATACCACGTCGCCCTTCACAAGCGACATGATGGGAAGCGACGACCAGGTGCGGGTGATGGTTTCCACCGACTGCGGCCTGAGCTTTACACCGGTATTTACCGTAAGTGCAGCCGATAACCTCGGCACTAACTTCAGCAACTTCAGCGTGCCGCTGAGTGCATTTGCCGGACAAGACATCATCCTCGGATTTCTGGCAACCGACGGCCCCGTTGACGATCCTGAGTCGTATTACTTCCACCTCGATAACATCAACCTATACGACATGATACCCGACGACGCAGGACTTCTCGATATGCAGAACCCGGGAATGACCTGCTACTCGACAAACGAGAATGTTGTGGTTACGATTAAAAATCATGGAACGGCAGCCATTACCAACATCCCGGTAAACGTTTCTGTTTCGGGTGCCATTACACAAAACCTGAGCGCGACTTATACCGGAACCATTGCTGTGGGTGCCACTGCGGTGTTTACCGTCGGCACGATCAGCATGACCACTCCCGGCACCTACTCATTTACCGGATCTACCTCGCTGAGTGGCGATATCAATATCCAGAACGACGATATGCCGGCTTACACCCGTACTGTGCTGCCGCTGGCTTTTACGCCTCAGATAGTGAGTTTCACCGGGTTCTCAGGCGCTAACCTTACGTCTGCGTTTCCTAACTGGCGCGAAGGAACAGGCGCCACCCTTCCCCTGACCACTGCTTCTGCCTGGACAAGCCAAACTAATTTCAACGGCGCGGGCAACGTCAACGCACGCTTGTATTTATACGGCACCGCGCAGGAAGAATGGATCGTTGGCCCAAGGATCACTGCCAACGCAAGCACCATGCTTTCGTACGATGTAGCCCTGACCAACAATACCACTTCGCCGTTTACACCAGATAGTATGGGCCGCGACGATGTGTTCCAGGTAATGTTATCTACCGACTGCGGAAATTCATATTTCCCGGTGCAAACCATCACGTCTTTCGATAGCTTAACCACCACCTTTGAAACCTACACGCTTTCACTCGGCGCATATGCCGGCCAGGACATCATCATTGCGTTCATGGGACAAGACGGGCCGGTGGATAATCCTGAAGCCTATTATTTTCATCTTGACAACATTAACCTGTACAATGCCTCTCCTACCGATGCCGGTGTAACGGCGGTGGTAACGCCTACTCCAGCATGTTTCGGTAGTTCAGAACAGGTAGAAGTAGTACTTAGCAACTTTGGAACGGCTGCTGTGAGCAACGTTCCGGTAGTTGTAAAAGTTACGGGTGCCCTTACCCAAAGTATTACTGCCACCTATACTGGGACCCTGGCCATAGGCGCCAGTGCCAACTTCACTGTTGGAACAATAAACCTGAGCGCGCCGGGCACCTACAACATCCGCAGCTATACAACCCTCAGCGGCGACATGAATTACGTGAACGACTCGGCAATGATTGTGAGAACCACACTTCCCCTGGCAACTTTACCACAAAGTGTGGGTTTCACAGGATTCAGCGGCGCCAACCTTACCACGTTCTTCCCCGATTGGCGCGAAGGTGACGGTGCAACAGCTATCGGCACAACATCGTCATGGGTAAGCCAGGCCAACCTTGGTTCGGCAGGCAATGTCAATGCGCGCGTGTACCTTTCGGCAACTGCTAACACGGAATGGATCGTGGGACCGAAATTTGCCGCGACTGCCAGCACGGAAATTTCGTTCGATGCAGCGCTTACCGGCAACACGGCTTCACCGTTCACTCCCGACTCGATGGGTAGCGACGACCAGGTAAGCCTAATGGTATCTACCGACTGTGGAAACTCCTTTACGCCGGTATTCAGCATCGCAAGAACCAACAGCCTCACACCTACGTTCACTAACTTTGTGGTGCCTTTAGGGGCTTTCGCCGGGCAAGATATTGTGGTGGCGTTCCTGGCGCAAGACGGTCCTATCGACGATCCGGAAACCTACTATTTCCACCTCGACAACATCAACCTGTATAACATCAGTCCGGTGGACGCAGGCATCATTGCCCTTTCAAATCCGGTTCAGAATAACTGGTTCAGTGCAACAGAGCCTGTGGCTGTTTCCATTAAAAACCATGGGTCGGCACCTCTCACCAACGTGCCGGTAACCGTTGCCATTTCGGGGCCATATACAAACACCCTCAGCGGAACGTACACAGGTACCATTGCTGCCGGCGCTACCGACACATACACTGTTGGCAGCACCAACATGTCGATGGGTGGTGTGTACTCGTTTACCGCAACCACCAACGTGGCGGCCGATCCGAACGCGTTTAACAATACGTCGGTGACAACCATTACCGCCAACCCTGTGGTATCCATCGCAGGTATGCGCGACCTGTGCATTGGCGGCTCGGGAACCCTGACGGCGGTAGGAGCAGCGACGTCTTACACATGGAGCAACGGCGCCAATACGCCATCCATTGTGATCTCTCCTTCTGCAGCCACATTCTACACGCTAACAGCTTCTAACGGAACCTGTACCAGCATACTGAGCACTTCGGTATCTGTTGCCAACCCAACCATTGCCGCCACCGGCAATACAGTATGTGCCAATGTTACCTCTACACTGAATGCAACCGGCTTTACCAACAACATCAAATGGTTTGCGTCTCCTACAGCCACCATGGCACTGGCCAGTGGTAATTCGTACACGCTGAACGCGCCGGCAACAACAACAGTTTACGCCGAAGCGCGCTCATTTACACCCGATAGTTTGTTTACATCCACCAGCGGCTCGTCAGCCTTCATTGGCGAAATGTTCGATGTGGTGGCAGTTAATGATATTGAAGTGACAGGTTTCGATGTGCAATTCTCGGCCGGAACAGGCGTGGTTGAAGTGTGGTACAGACCTGGAACCCACGTGGGCTTTTCAACCTCGAATGCAGGCTGGACGCTTGCCACGACTGCCACGATCACCACCAATGGGCCGGGCCAATTAACTCCTGTGCCATCATCGATGGCTGTACCAGTAGCTGCAGGACAAACCTATGCATTCTATATCGTGGGCACCAGCGGCCTGGATGTGCGTTATTCAACCGGTAGTGCTGTAGGTAACGTCTTTGCACAGAACGCCGACCTGAAGGTACTTGAGGGAACCACAGGCGATACGTATTTTAATGCCACAACGACACCGAGAGCTTTCAACGGCCAGGTGAAATACAACCGTATTGCTTGTACCAGCCCGCGCGTACCGGTAACCTTATCGGTACTGCCACAGCCTACCCTGGCCGTGGCGGCCAGCCAAATGTCTGTATGCCCTGGAGCAGCTGTTACACTTTCTGTGAGCGGCGCCAGCAGTTATACCTGGAGCACAGGTTCCAACTCGGCCTCTGTGGCGGTAACACCAACCATGACAACAAGCTACAGCGTTGCAGGCACCAATACTTTGGGTTGCAGCAGCAATACGATGCTAACCCTTAGCACTTATACCTTACCTGTGGTAAGTATTATCACGTCAAACAACCTGAGCTGCGCCGGAAGCGCGGTTGTACTGACTGCTGGCGGAGGAACGTCGTACCTATGGAATACGGGAGCCACAACCTCATCGATTACCGTAAGCCCTACCATTACGACCACATACTCCGTTACAGGCACATCGGCACAGGGTTGTGATAAAATGGCAACCTACACTCAATCTGTAAGTGCATGTACCGGGGTGGCCTCCCTCGTGTCGTCGGGTGAAGCCGTTCGCATTTATCCGAATCCATCGAACGGGCAGATCACGATGGAATTTGGCTTTAATGGCACTAAATATATAACAGTTACAAACGCCATGGGCCAGGTCATCCGGCAGCTTGAAACCACCGACAGTGTTCATGCCTTAAACCTTAGCAACGAAGCCAAAGGCATATACCTGGTAAAAGTACAAAGCCAGGGTTACAGCAGCGACTACAGACTGAGCGTTCAGTAACAACCTTGTTGTATTATCCATAAAAAAGACCTTGTGTGCACAAGGTCTTTTTTTTTACAATCCGATGGTAAATGTATCTGCGTCGCTCAGCACCGGGAACGCCTGGCGAAAATCGGCGAGATCCTGGTACGACAACCTCACTGTTTCGAGGGCTTCTTCGTGAGCCTTAATGCAACTGATGGCTTGGCCGCGCGGATCGATTACCACGCTATCACCACTATGGGCTATGTCATTGCCATCGTTTCCGATGCGGTTGACTCCGGCAACATAACATTGGTTTTCAATGGCCCGGGCAATAAGCAGTTGCTTCCAGGGAAAACTCCTGACTTCAGGCCAATTGGCCACATAGATCAAAAGATCATACGGATCGGACGCCGTGTTGCGGCTCCACACCGGAAAGCGCAGATCGTAACACACCAGCGGACAAATTTTCCAGCCTTTGCATTCCACGATAAGTTTTTCGGAGCCTGCCTGGTAGTGCTCGTGTTCTCTTCCCATTCGGAACAGATGGCGCTTGTCGTAGGTGTCGAAGGAACCGTCCGGTCGTACCCAATACAAGCGATTGTAATACTGTTGGCCATCCTTCACCGAAATGCTCCCGGTCACAACGCATTGCCTTGCTTCGGCCTGCTGTTGCATCCATCGTAATCCCTGCCCGCCAGCCTCTTCTGCCAGCAAATCCGGTTTCATGGTAAAGCCCGTGGTAAACATTTCCGGAAGAATGAGGATATCAGTTGCTGGAAGCGCAGCGAGCTTTGCGCTAAAGGCTTCGAGGTTTTTGGCAGGACTCTCCCAGTGCAACGAACTTTGGAGTAACGTTATGTTCAACGGCTCTTTCATTGGGCCTGGGAGGTTTGCAGGCGCACCTGCTCATTGAATAACTGAACGACTTTTCGTGCCGACCGGCTACGCTTGCCCTTAAACATGGGCGAAATGATTTGAGAGGCGATAAAGATGCCGATGCCGTTGAATGCCAGGGCCGAGGAAACATCGGTGCTGGCACTGTTTTGCGCCGATTGGCCGGCGGCAATAAGGCAAACCAGCAATATGGCAGGGCCGCCGAAACCCGATAAATATTGGTTACGCCTGAAATCGCCTGTAGCCATAATTGCCTGTTCCAGTTCCTTGTTTTTCCAATTGCGGTTTTTGTCAAAGGCGATCAGCAGCATTTTTTTCTCGTTGATACGCGCACCATTGTAATAGTAAACACCCGCGCGCGGGTTTTCGATCAGCCCGCTCAGGGTATGTGCAGGCGGACGATAAGGACTTACCTGATCTTTCGGTTGCGGCGCAACGGTTTGGGTAAGCACCGGTGCTGACGCTATGGAAAAAGAATCGACCACACCATTCGAAAACCGTATCTTCTGTACTTCGTCTCTGGTAATGATAAATACCGGACCATCAGGCATACTGAAACGCTTGTATTTGATTTCGGTGCTGCTGATCTCGGTAACTTTAGAAGGGATCACTTCGCCATTACGCTTGTACAGGGTGTCTTGCGCCCGGGCAAAACAACTCAGGAAAAGCAGGATGATGATAAGCGTATTTTTCATTGGATTAAATGTACTGATTATTTGTTGCTATATAACGACCAGATGGCAGAATTCGTATGCCTGCGCTGACCATTCAATTCACGGTGATCTCCTGATTGTAGAGCTTTGCTGCACGCCTGATCTTTTTTTGTTTTACCGAGCGGTACACCAGTGCGGTGATTTCGGAAGCAACAAACAAGCCCAGCCCACTCAACACAAAATTGCGAAGCATGGGTTTATCGGCCGGGCCATAATAACGCCTGATACCCAAATAAGAGCTTCCTAAAAAAAGAACCGGCCCTGCCAGCGTGAAACCGACCTGCGCGTTGCGTTTACCCTCAGCGTCGAGCAACATCAGGTTCAGCTCATCCGAATTTACCTGGGGATCGCGTTGGCGCATGATCTTGAACGCCTCGCGGTGAGAGATATCGCGGTTATCGATGCTGATGTGACGATCGTCGATGATAAACACTCCCGGCCGGTAGCCATTGATGGGCGCAGTGGTTTTACGTGCTATCTGGAAACGCGATTCGGTTTTACCATTTTCATAGACCACCCTTTCTACACGCGAATTGGCTACTTTATAAATTACGCCATCGGGATTGAAATAAAACTTATAGCTGAGTTCCGTTGCCGAAATTTCCAGCACACGTACCAGCAGCACTTCCGAATTCTGGATAAAGAGGCTGTCTTGTGCTAGGAGCAAGCTACGGCATAGCAACAGAAAACATATCGTAAGTAGCCTATTCATTGTAAAGGTTCACAAATTCGTGGCGTTTTTCGCGCAGGCGAACATTGTAAATAATAGAAACTGTTCCGCAGATCAGCGCAATACCGCCGAGTCCAACTGGTGGCAAATAAAAAAGCGGGATATTGCTACCATTGCTCACAATATACGTCACTCCATACAGAAGCGTACCGGCAAGAGCCAAAGCTCCGCAAACAATGGCGCCTGTGCGCGTGCCATCCTGTACGGCGCGGCTTTTACGAATATCGGAAGCTAACAACGACAAAGCGGGTTGACGGCTTGCATCCGGATGTTCAAGCACCAATTGCGGAAGCAACTTATGCTGCTTTTTTACCTGCCGGTAGTTCATCGCGAAAGAGCCGCCGGATAACGATCCCGGCTTAACTGCCGGCGCTTCAGACTGGCTTTGAGCCGGAACAGGCAAAATTACTTCGGTATAGCCATTTTTATAGATTAACCGATCGACTTCTGATTTGCTGACAACATAGTCTGGGCCGTCAGGCATATCGAGGCGCTGGTAACGGATCTCCGACGGAGAAATCTCTTTAAAAACAACAGCTACTTTCAGCGCATTTCGGTACACGATGGTGTCTTGCGCATGAAAAGACAAGGCAACAAGCAAGGGCAGGAAGGCACAAAAGATTTTCATCACATGTTTTTTTGATGTTACAAGGTACATATTATTTCTGCCGCTCGCAGAAGCGTTTCTTCTTTCTTAGCGAAACAAAACCGTAACAGGCCCTGCTGCCGCTGGTCGCTGTAAAATACCGACAAGGGAATGGCTGCAAGGCCTTTTTCGCGTGTGAGGCGAATCGCCAGTTCAGTATCGGGTTCCTCCGAAATGGTTCGGCAATTGAGCAGTTGGAAATACGTACCGGCGCAAGGTTCGACGCCAAGCCGTGAGCCCTTGATCAGCGAACGGAAATAGTCGCGCTTTTGCTGGTAGAAGCCATGCAAGTTTCTGTAATGGTTTTCGTTTTTAAGGTATTCGGCGAGGGCCATTTGTAAGGGATGATTGACACAAAACACCAGGTACTGATGCACTTTCCGGAACTCGGCCATGAGTTCGCTCGGAGCAGCCACATACCCGATCTTCCAGCCCGTGGCATGCACTGTTTTACCAAACGACGACACAATGAACGATTGCGCAGCAAGGCTGCTGAAACGGGCTACACTTTGGTGCTGTTGCCCATCGAACACCATGTGTTCATAAACCTCGTCGCTGAGCACAATGATATTCCTGTTACGCACCAACTGTTCCAATTCGGTAAGATCGCTGTCGGACAACATGGTGCCGCTGGGGTTGTGCGGCGAGTTGATGATGATCATCCGGGTACGGTCAGACACGGCTTGCTTCACTGCCTGCCAATCAATGCCAAAACCGGGGTACAGGAGTGCAATGGGTTTTACAACACCGCCCTGCACCTGGATGGCAGGAATGTAGCAGTCGTAAGCCGGCTCAAACACAATCACCTCGTCGCCGGCACCAACAAATGCCGAGATGGCTGTATAGATACCCTGCGTGGCACCGGCCGTAACGGTTATCTCCGTTTCGGGATGATAGGATGCGCCGTAGCAATTTTGTAGCAGTGCGGCGATCTGTTCGCGGAGCGCAAGAGCACCTGGCATGGGCGCATATTGGTTGAAAGCAGAAGCGGTATGTTTGCGGGCAAGTTCCATCAACAGCGGATCGGCTTCAAAATCAGGAAAGCCCTGCGACAGGTTGATGGCGTTGTGCTCGCGCGCCAATCCGCTCATGATCGTGAATATGGTAGTGCCAACGGCCGGTAACTTGCTTTTGATCTGCATGAAGATTAATTTTTACTAAAAATACACTTAGCGGCGAATAAAGCAAAATATACAGAATCCGGCTTCGAGAGCCTCAGCCGCCGGAACAACAAAAAGAACCAGTCGCCGAAACAACTACAACGGAAATCCTTTTGCCTGGTGGCTGAGGCTCTCGAAGCCAGCAGGTAAAAGACTGCCGTGACAGGCCGGCCTGCATGCCGTCCGAAACAACAACGAGAATTTCTGCCGCTGGAACAACTACAACGGAAATCCTTTTGCCTGGTGGCTGAGGCTCTCGAAGCCAACAGGTAAAAGGTTGCAGTGACAGCCCGGCCTGCATGCCGTCCGGAACAACAACGAGAACCAGCCGCCGAAACAACTACAACGAAAATCCTTTTGCCTGGTGGCTGAGGCTCTCGAAGCCAGCAGGTAAAAGACTGCCG
>DAIUED010000035.1:0-17000 GCA_036845295.1 Bacteroidota bacterium | reverse complement strand
ACTCGTCGTCACAACATCGCCAGACACTGTCCAGCCGGCTGTGGTTCCGGTTTCAAAATCCACATTGGTGCAAGGCGCCTGCGGCGTATTGCCACCTCCCGGTCCAGCAGGGCGTGCCTGTGGCTGATTGAGGTTGTATTTACGGTTGATGTAGTTCCGCTTGGTATAATTGATAAAATTCTGGAGATCCATCCCAAGAACGTTTCCCAGGTAGGCGTGCTGCCGGGCCTGGTTTTCGTCATACCCTTGCAGTGAATCTTCATCAAAAGTAGTTTGCACCACTTGCAACACCTGGGGAGGCGACGTATGAGCTGCGTGCTGATGGGCATGCTGTTGGGCTGAAACAGTATTAAAAAAAGAACAAATGAAAGTAACTGCCGAGAACAAGTAATTTTTTTTCATAGCAATCTTGTTTATGCGTGTATCATAAAATTATATAAAATTCTCCGAAGTTTGGATTCCTACACTAATTGATAATGCTATTTAACTCATTCTTAAGGAGATTTCAGTTTTCGGGTTCTTTTTGTATCTTTGCGCCCTAATTTTTTGACCTATGATTACTGTTTCCAATGTAAGCCTCCAATACGGCAAACGTGTGTTGTTCGATGAAGTGAATGTGAAATTTACCCCTGGCAACTGTTATGGCCTGATTGGGGCCAACGGTGCCGGAAAATCCACGTTCATGAAGATCCTGTCGGGCGATATCGAGCCTACCAAGGGGCAAGTGAGTATTTTGCCCGGCCTGCGCATGAGTGTTCTGAAACAGAATCACTTTGAGTTTGACGAGTTTACCGTGCTGGATACAGTAATGATGGGAAATAAGCGCCTTTATGAGATCATGAAGGAGAAAGACGCGATTTATGCCAAACCCGATTTCAGCGAGGCAGATGGCAACCGCGCCGCGGAGCTGGAAGCCGAATTCGGGGAAATGAACGGCTGGAACGCCGAAAGCGACGCCGCCACGCTGCTTACAAATGTGGGCATACCAGTAGAGGCGCATTATACGCTCATGAAAGACCTTACCGGTAAGGATAAGGTAAAAATCCTCCTTACCCAGGCTATTTTCGGTAATCCCGACATTTTGCTGCTCGACGAGCCAACCAATGACCTCGACGTGGAGACCATTTCCTGGCTCGAGAACTACCTGGCTGATTTCCAAAACACCGTGATTGTGATCAGCCACGACAGGCACTTCCTTGATGCTGTATGTACGCACACTTGCGACATCGACTATGGCAAGCTCAAAACATACACTGGCAACTACAGTTTCTGGTACCAGATGAGCCAGCTCGCACTGAAACAACGCAGCGATGCCAATAAAAAGATCGAAGACAAGCGTGCCGAGCTCCAGGAATTCGTGCGCCGGTTTAGCGCCAACGCCAGTAAATCGAGTCAGGCCACGTCGCGTAAGAAATTGCTCGACAAACTCGTGATCGACGAGATCCCGCCAAGTACCCGTAAATACCCGGGCATTATCTTTAAACAGGAGCGCGAAGTGGGCGACCAGATCCTCAACATCGAAAACCTGTCGAAATCCAACGCCGATGGCATGCTTTTCAAAAATGTAAACATCAACGTTTCCAAAGGCGACAAGATTGCATTTCTGGCTAAAAACCATCTCGCCATTACAGCCTTGTTCGATATACTCAACGAGGAAGACACTGCCGATAGCGGCGAATACAAGTTTGGCACAACTATTCATAAAGCCTATTTGCCAAACGACAATGCGAAATATTTCACCGGCGACATGAACCTGATGGATTGGCTGCGCCAGTATTCCAGCAATAAAGATGAAAGTTACGTGCGCGGCTTCCTCGGGAAAATGCTGTTCAGCGGTGAAGAGGTACTCAAAAAATCGTCGGTACTGTCGGGTGGTGAAAAAGTGCGCTGCATGACGAGCCGCATGATGCAGCTCAACCCCAATTTGCTGATCCTCGACGAGCCAACCAACCACCTCGACCTCGAGAGCATCATCGCTTACAACGATGCCCTTAAAGATTTCACCGGTGTTGTGCTTTTCACCAGCCATGACCACGAGTTGATGCAAACGGTGGCCAACCGCATCATCGAATTGACACCAAACGGGATCATCGATAAGAAAATGACCTACGACGAGTACCTTGAAAATGCTTCGGTACAGGAACAACGCGCCAAATTATATGGCAGCCTGGTATAGTCTGTTTATTCTCAATAAAAAACGCCAAGCTCTCTAGCCTGACGTTCTCTTTCTCCTGCGGGTTAAAAACCCGCACATGTGTTTATTTCATCTTAGCTTCTTACTAGAACCGTTGAAGTTACGGCCAAAGGCCTAAACTCCAACGAGCCGCACTACTCTAACTCTACCAGCAGCGGGGGGATTTTTGAACACTACCCTACATCAGATTTTCAGAAATTCCTTTTTCTATTAATAAAGCTAACTCGGAATTTTTTAATCCATCGCATATCGTTCTTAAAGACTTTACAACGTAATCTTTATGATCTACAAAACTATATACTAAATTTAACGCGTCAATTCTGCTATTTTGATTATTATGTTCGATTTCCTTCAGGAAAATTTCAAATCCTGAAAATATGACTTTTCTGCATTGTTCAGAAAGCGAAAATGCTTTTGAGGAATCATCTGATGGAATAAAATAAACAAACCCACTATCAACTTTATTGAATGAAATTGAATTTCCACCATCACATCCATTGTATATTTGGCCTATTAAATCGTATATTTCTTCGGCTTCGAATTTACCTCCAATCCTAAGAAGTTCTAGCAAAAAAGGAATAACATAAAAAGCTCCCTCATACAAGTCTCCTTGCACAACCAAATGATTGTCTAGTTGCCAATATCCTTCATTTCTTATCTCATCATTTTCATCTATAATTTTCCTTAAACTTTCCGGAACATCATCACAAAATCCAACTTGACCACGAACTTTGTTCCAAGGGAAATTATCAATAATTTTAAACACTTCTTGATTATTCGCCTCCATTTTGTTTTTTCTTATTATCCGACTTAAATTTTGTATTTTCCGGGAAGGCATCACGCCCATAGAGATTTTCGCACTTTTCACAACCGGGTACTTCTACCATTTTAAGTGGACGTACCATTGTGGTCATTGTAACTTTAGCAGGATCTCCATGATCTTTCGTCGAGTCCCATTTCGAAGCTACGGCAATCTCTCCTGTTTCTGTGTTGTATCCTCCTATTATGCCTGTTATATCTCTTAACTTATTTATACTTTAGCATGCTAAGAACATCTTTTACCACCAAATCCCGAGCCGTCTCAGCACACTCATCTTCATTTGATGCCACTCCTCAGAAAGCTCAACAAATTCACCAAATTTTGAAATGGTAGGTGTCTTAACCTTGATATCAAAAACTAGTCCATCCTTCAGTTTAATAGATAGATATAGCATCTGTAAAAATTCGTTTTGGACTTAATGTCAATAAACTTCCAATCACTTTCCCTATATTCTCTTTGGTTCTACTGCCTACAACAAAATCAATCACCTGCTTGCTTCTCCTGTTGATTGCATAAGTGACATAACAAGAGTTTGATTTTGCTGTTACAAATGTATGCATCTCATCTACTTCGTATTCCTGTTGCATCTCCGACACTTCACTTTTCTTAAGTTTTGATGCTAGTTTTCTGATCTTAACGACAACATTTGCTTTTGAAATACCGGTAAAGCGTGCTATACCGCTAATCCCAACGCCAATATTATTCAATTTAGCAATAGCTTCTTCATCTTTCTCCGTGCACAATTTATACGAGTAGGTTTTCTGCTGATATAATTTACAGTTCTTACAATAGTATTTTTGCCGCCTGTTCTGACATCCCTTTTTGACACACAAGCCGCGACAATTCTTATATTCCATCTTGTTCAGCCACAAAAAAAAATGAGGAGGATATCAACAAAAAGGATCGTTGACAATAGTTGCGATCATGGAATCCCAGATATCCTATTCCTCCCAAAAATAACCGGAGCATCCTCTTATTAAAGATTTTCTGTAACTTTCGGATCATCAGCAGTTATAAAGCCATGCGTGGAATTGTTATTTTCATACTGATTATTTTTTCGGCTAAAGGCGCTGTTGCCCAGCTTTCCGATGTCGAAAAAAAGCATTTTGCCGGCCTTGAAGATTCATTGAAAAAGATCGAATGGCGTGTGTTTTACAGCAAAAAGATCGCCGATCGTTTCGAAGCCAATAAACAATTTTTAGCACTATGGGCCTCCATCTTGAAAGAAGAGCGTTCGCTCGAGTACCCTTTCGACAGCATCCGCGAGATCTCACGCCTACCCTCGCCCGACAAAAAATTCAGGATACTCACCTGGAACATTTACCGCGAAGACGGTACCCACGCCTATTTTGGCTTCATACAAGTGAATACCACTAAGACCGTAAAAAAAGGCCTTTTCAAAAAAGAAAGCAGCACACATTACGAAATATATCCACTCGTCGATAAATCGGCAACTGTAAAAACACCTGAAAATTATGTCGCCGATCCGTCTAAATGGTTCGGCATGCTGTACTACGATGTGATTAAATCCGACGACGATTTTTACACCTTACTGGGATGGGACGGTAACGACAAACTCGTCCAACGCAAGTTCATCGACGTATTGTCTTTTAAAGCTGACGGCACGCCGGTATTTGGCAAAGATGTGTTTAAGATTCCTGGGAAATTTGGCAAGCGGATCATGTTTGAATACGCATCGGAAGTAGCCATGTCGCTGAAATACAATGCCAACCGCCGACAGATCATTTTCAGTCACCTGGCTCCCAATTCTCTCGACCCGATGCTCGTGGGTCAATACCAATATTATGGGCCGGATGGCAGCTTCGATGCCCTGAGCATGAAAAAAGGTCGCTGGACTTATGAAGCGGCCATCGACATCCGCAAAGAAAAAGATAAAAATGATAATGTGCGCAAGCCTGAACCACAGAAGCAAACGCCGGTGTATAAACCGCGTTAAGGTGTTACTTCATATTCAATGACTGGGTTCTGTTAACCACGCTTACCGAGAAAAAAGCCACGTTATTTCGTTACACAGCATATGTGCCCAAGCTACCACAGGAAACGGTTCAAAACCGAGGTCGGGTTCTGTCTCCAAATGCCATCAAACCTGCGCCTTTGCTCATAGAAATTCCTTACCTTAGCCATACCAAAATTTTTGCCCACGCGTTGCATTATGAAACACCTCTTACTCTACAGCCTGCTCGCAATTACGACCAGTTTATGGGCCCAGGACGACGATGAAAAGTCTTCCCGGTTTTGCCAGGAAATGGACAATAAACAGGCCTTGAAACTTTATGAGAAAGCCCTGGATAAAAAGCAATATAAGAAACCTGAGCGGCTCGAATTTCTACGCAAATGCCTGGAACTGGAACCCGATTTTGCGGAAGCCAACCTACTTATGGGCAATGAAATTGTGGTAACCTGCAAACTCCAAAACAAAGCCTTTTCGCCGGCAGTGCCCTATTTTTACAAGGCCATTGCCGCCTGCCCGCAGGTGCACTCAGAACCCTACTACTTTATCGGTTTCGATTACTATGAGGCCATGAAGAACGATTCGGCCATCAAATACCTCGAAAAGTTCATCAAGTTTAAAGACGATGATGATAAGAAGTTTGCCAAAGACTATGAAGCCGAGCTATACCAGGCAAAAGAAATGGTAAAATACGCCAAGAAAGAAAGCGAGCTCAAAAAAAAGATCGTTCCTTTTGATCCCAGAGTGGTAAAAGGCGTCTCCACCGCCAGCGACGAATACCTGGCCTATGTGTCGCCCGACGATAAACTTTGTTTTTTTACGCGCAAGGTGCCTGTAAAGAACATGAACCAGGTGTACACATCCGATAAGGAAAAAGAAGTTTTTATGGTGGCCAGCCGCGACAAAACCGGCCTTTTCAACGGTGGGGAACCAATGTCGCCTCCTTTCAATGTTACCGACGACAACCAGGGCGGATGCACGATCTCGATCGACAACAAACGCCTGTATTTTGCCATGTCGCGCTTCGAAGGTGGCTCTCAACCTAATTGCGACATCTATACAAGCGAAAACCAGGGCGGTAGCTGGAGCGAGATCCGCAAGTTAGGCGCTAATGTCAATCATCCTGTTTACTGGGACTCGCAACCAACGCTGAGTGCCGATGGAAATACCCTGTATTTTGCAAGCGACCGCCCTGGAGGCCGTGGCGGCATCGACATTTATTTCACCAAACGTGATCCGGTAACCGGCGTTTGGGGCGTTCCGCAAAATGCCGGCCCGAAAATCAACACACCCGGCGACGAAAAAACACCATTCATACACTCCGATAGCGAAACGCTTTACTTTAGCAGCGACGGCTGGTTTGGCTTCGGAAAAATGGATATCTTCTATACGCGGAAAGACGAAAAAGGGCAATGGAAAGAACCCGAAAACATTGGCTATCCCATCAATACTGAGGCCGATGATGTTGGCTTTTTTGTAAGCACAGACAGCAAGACCGGTTATTTTTTCTCCTACGACGAAGGCAAAATGCGCGGTAAAGGCGTAGGCAAATACGACCTATACTCCTTTGAGCTTTATAAGGAAGCGCGGCCGCAGGAAACAACCTTCCTGAGCGGCGATCTTAAAGACAAAGACGGTAAAGCCGTGGAAGGCGCAAGGGTGGAAGTGATGAACACGGTAACAAAGGAAAAAACGGAAGCAGTGGTGGACTCTTCGTCGGGTAAATTCATGGTTGCCGTAAACCTGAAGAAGAAAGACGATGTTCTTCTGACGGTAAAAAAGAACGACTACGCCTTCAGCTCAAAAGTAGTGAGTGTAAAAGAAGCAAGTTTTGATAAGCAACCGGCACCCGTAAAAATGGAAGTAAATGAAGCGAAACCCGGAAGCTCGTTCGTGATCAATAACCTGTATTATAACACCAACTCTGCTGATCTCAAAAACGAATCGTTTATCGTGCTCGAGTCCTTTGCCGAATACCTGAAAGAAAACCCAACAACAACCATCGAAATACAGGGTCATACCGATAATGTGGGTGGGGCAGCTGCCAACGAAGCGCTGTCGGCCAATCGTGCCTATACCGTCAAAGCATTCCTGGAAGAAAAAGGCATCGACGGAAAACGCATCACAGCGAAAGGCTACGGTGCATCTAAGCCTATTGCCGACAATGGCAGTGAAGAAGGCCGGGCCAAAAACCGGCGCACAGAATTTCTCATTACCGGGAAATAATGTACCTTTAATTATACTTAATCCTTTTTTATGATCAAATACCTGGCAGCTCCCTTTTTTGTTCTGGCATCCCTGAGTGGATTTTCCCAAAACAGTTTTGAAAAAAACACGAATGTGATCGGCTTCGGCGCCGACCTCGGTTTATACAGCTACACCTCGAAAGTAGCAACCAACCCACGCTCAAGTTCCTCAGCGTCACTCAATAAAACGCTGAGCCTTCAATACGAGCGCGGCGTACTCAACTGGCTTGGTTTGGGTGCTAAAGTAGGTATCTCGGATTATTTTACCGAACGCGACAGTGTTTCCGGCAATAAAGCGAAAGTGCAAGCCTTCGACGCCTCTCTGTTGGTAAACGCGCATTTCGTTCGGTCTAAATACGTTGACATGTTTGGCGGTTTCAATGTAGGCTACTCTTACATGAACTATTCTGCTGGCGACCAATATATTTCCAATGCCAAAGGCGGTGGCCTGATGTATGACATCCATCTTCAGCCGCGCTTCTATTTCGGAAAGCATGTCGGCATGTTCATCAACCTGGCTTACATCCATTATTCATACAACAACATGGATTTTACCAATACCTATACAAGGCTCGACGATGTGGTTAACCTCAATGGTGGCGGCATCAATTTCGGGCTCGGACTCCAAGGCAGGTTCTGACCGTTAGGTTAACAAACAAAAAAACCTCATCGTGCCGATGAGGTTTTTTTATGGAATTAAATGGAAAGCGCTTATTGTTTCACCACTTTCAAAACCGAGCTGCGGTTACCGCTCACTACACTTAGGTAGTAAACGCCATTGGCAAAACGCTCGATATTGAGGCTATTGTGACCTTTTACAAGACTTTGTTTCAGTACGATCTCACCAACAACATTGGTTACGGTGACGTCAGCTTGCTGACCAAGCACCACAGTGTAAACACCTGTACCCGGATTCGGGAATAATTGGAGATCTGCGATGCCAGCCTGCTCTATCATACCAACTGAATTAACAGCCACGCAGCTCGACGTAGAAGAACAGCCACCAATGGTTACGATTACTTTATAACTTCCATTGGCTGTGGCGGTAAACGTTTGTGCCATTTGACCTGATACCGGCATATTCGTCGTACAATTTATCCATTGATAACTTCCACCGCTGGCGTTGGCCATCAGTACCACACCGTTTTGTGTCACGCTCGCATCCACGGCTGGCGGCTCGGTGATGGTAAGCGTACGGCTTGTACTGCAATTATTTGCATCTTTAACCGTTACGGTATAATTTCCTGCACCTAGTCCGCTTGCTGTCGGCGTGGTTCCTCCGGCAGGTGTCCAGCTATATGTGATTGTGCCGGTTCCGCCAGCGGCGTTGACAGTGGCTGAACCGTTGTTCTGACCATTGCAGCTAGCGTTACTGATTGTGCCGAGGCTCGCGGTGAGTGCTGCCGGCTGTGTTATATTTACGGTAGTGGTGCCAAAGCATCCGGCAGGAGTTGTCGCCGTTACAGTGTACACACCGGCCGCCAGACCAGTGGCAGAAGCTGAAGATCCGCCGGAAGGCGACCAACTATAGGTAAACCCTGTTCCGCCTGTTGCCGTTACCGTAGCCGACCCATTCGAGAGGCCATTACATGTAATGTTGTTTTGCGATGCGAGGCTTACAGTAGGCGTAACCACAGCGCCAGGCTCATCGGCACCACGGTAAGTGCTGCTACCGCGTGTATTACCGTCGATATCGGTAGTGATGCCGGCAATCTGGGTTGCCATCATCGACGGATTACCTACCGCAGCACAGCCGAGGTGAAGATCGGTTTGGCTTACATAAGACACCGGCGCGTCGTTAGCTGTAGGCTCGCCGCCTGCTACAACAGCCTGGTGAGCCGCTATACTGGTGTTCACCGTTGTTCCCCAACGCGTGAGGTTTCCGCCTGTTGAATTATAGGTATTGCCCGACAGGTTGACCACCGCTGCTGTGCTGGTCGTTAATGCCATGGCCAGGTGTTGAAGGCCGGCAGTTCCGCCCGAACGCTCGTTTACAAAAAGGTTATTCTGAATGCTGAATGTAGAAGCTGCATTGGTTGCCGACACGAGTAATCCACTCGATCCTACGTTGCCAGACGTTCCGCCACTTGCCAGGGTGCCACCAACCCGCACCGAATTGTGCATGACACCTGCCGTGTAAAGATTTGCCCCGGTACTGATCTCGATGGCTCCTACGTTGGCCACACCGGTATTACCGGTAGTCATAGCAAAAAAGTTGTTGCGGATGTGTGCCGTGTTGGTGCCGGTAGATGCCGCAGACCGAACATGGATATAACGAAGCGTTCCAGAAGTATTCTGGATATCATAAAACCGGTTATTGGTTATAATTGCCGAATCCGACTGCGCATCGAACAGCACACCGAAGTATAACGACTCACTGATGGCTGTGGTGCAGGCAAATGAGCAGGAGTCGATCCGTATTTTACCGGAACCAGCTTGTCCCCAATATGCCGCAAAGTTTGAGTTACGGAAATTGCAACCGAAGATCGTGTTGCGCGTATTAGGATTAGCTGTTGTTCCGCTGTTATTGAATTGATAACGACCACCGGTAAAATTGCAATACCTGAACAGGTTATCGGAGTTTCCCGTAACATTGGATGCCGAAGTACTGACGGAAATGCAACGGCCGGTGCCGGAAGTTGTGGCATTATACACATCGAGGTTGCGGAATTGATTGAAACAGGCTCCGTTGATGAGCTGGATGCTATTGGAGCTCGCCGTAGTGGCTGTGTTACGGATCACAAGCATGCCCGAACCGGTTCCGCCTGCCCGACCATCAATTACCACATAATCGGCATCGTTGAGCGTAATGACAGGCGAACCCGAAACACTGGACTGAATGGACATGGTGGTAACGCCCGTAGCCGGACGGAGTGTAATGGTGTTGGCTGCGCTAGCGCCTGTTTTTGCCGTAAAAACGATCGGATAAGTTTCCGTACTGCCATTGTAGGTGCTGGTAAGCTCAATGGTATAGGCCTGCGTGAGTGTTGCCGGAATGGCCGTATAGGCATCCGTAATGGATGTGTGCGAACTAATAACAGCGTTGGTGCCGTCTTTGAGCGACACAGAATTGGTTTGCGCCAGCGCCACTCCGCCAAAGAGCAACGATGCGGTCATGAAGGTTTGAGTAAAGGTTCTTTTCATAGTTTATCTGGTTTTTCGCTAAGAAAGATACGACTAATGCCTGTTAAAATCAGGAAAACCGGGCTTTCAATGAGCGAAACCCAGGTATTATTACGTAAATAGGGGAATTTCAGCTTTCGTTTGGGTGTAAACGTGTGCACATATGTTTGCGGCTATTTACCCGGCACGGCTTTCATCAGTTCATTCCAAACCGTGTCGGTGGTGTGCGGGCGACAGACAATTGTAAGCGGTTCCTGCTTCACGGGATGAATGAACTCGGCTTTGTAGGAGTGCAAATGGATGGACGCGTTGGGATTGGTCCGGTCGAAGCCATACTTCACGTCGCCTTTGATCGGACAGCCGATGGCGCTGAGCTGAGCGCGGATCTGATGGTGGCGCCCTATGTACAGGGTGATTTCCAACAAATGGTAATTGGCAATGGAAGCGATAAGAGTGTACTTTAGTTCGGCTTTCAATGCGCCTTTTTTTTCCTCGGAAAAAGCCCTGCTTGTATTCGTTTTCTCGTTCTTGATGAGGTAATGCGTAAGCCGCTGCGACACTTGCGGCGGTTTTTGCTTAACCACTGCCCAATAGGTTTTTTGAATGGTTTTGTCGCGAAACAATTCGTTCATGCGCGCCAGGGCTTTGCTGGTCTTGGCAAAGATAACAATGCCCGAAACAGGCCGGTCGAGGCGATGGCAAACACCGCAAAATACATTGCCTGGCTTCTGATCGCGCTGCTTGATAAAATTCTTTACCTTCTCGGAAAGCGGCAGATCGCCCGTCTTATCGCCCTGCACAATTTCCGACGACTTTTTATTGATCACAATCAAATGATTGTCTTCGTATAGGATTTGGGCTTCTTCGATCAGCTCTTCAGGTGCAAACATCGTTAATTGGTATAGATCAATTTAAATTCAATCCGCCGGTTCACGGCATGTTCATCTTCTGCACACAACACGGCATCAGTGCAATTGTTGAGCAGCTTCGACTCGCCATAACCACGGGCGGTAATTCTCGAGGGGTCGGCACCTTTGGCAACCATATAGCTTCGTGCCGCTTCTGCGCGTTGCGTACTCAATTTAAGGTTGTAGGCATCGCTTCCCTTGCTATCGGTATGCGCTCCCAGCTCTACCGTAAACGACGGATTGAGGGACATCGCCAGGATAATCTTATCCAATGTTTGTTTTGATTGGGGAAACAACGTGGCTTTGTCAAAATCAAATAAAATGTCTTCCACAATCAAGGGTACAGCATCTTCCTTGTTTTTCTGCGGATTTACCACGCGTAGCCAAGGATCATCCACAAATACATCGGTAAGCCGGTTCTGCTCTATAGGCAAAGGTTTATAATTGAAGCGGCCTTTAAGCGTCGATACAATTTTGATCAGGTTTTCCTCATTATCGAACACCATTATGTTATTAAAGGCTTCCAGAATATTTTTTTCCTGCGCATCGTTGAACAAGATCTGCCGGTTGTAGGGCATGTAACGAAAATCGAAATCGCCCTCACGATCGGTTGTAGCCGAATCGATGACCTTGTACCTATCGCCAAGCAATAAAATTTTAAAGTCAGAAAGCGGGTTATTTTTATTTTCCCCATAGAGCCTGCCGCTGACATTCATCTTCAATTCCGAGTCGTCGAGCAACAAATCATTGAACCGCGCACCCGACTCTGCCCGAAAGCGGTAAAGGTATTGTTGATTCCCCAGCGAGTCCACCGTTCCTACAGACTTGTCTTTAATGGTCAAAAGCTGGAGAGCCATGCCATATTCTGCTGTATCGAATGCTAAACTATAGATTTCTCCCGGCCTGATCTTCGTAAAAAGAAAGTTCCCAAACACATCGGTTTTCACTTTTTGCAATTGCACGTTGCCTGCATTGAGCAACTTCACTTCTTTGCCAGCTCCTGCCGTCCTACCAGCGGTATGCACCAGCAGCTTGCCGCCTATATTGTAGCGATAGTCCTTATCTGTGAGCCGGGCAATGAGCTTATTGTTGGTTGTTTGCCGGAAACGGCACAAACCGTTGGCGTCTGGCGAGGCCAGGTCAATGCTTTCGGTATTGGAAGCACTCAGCTTTACCGGAACCTGATTCGGGTTATCGGCTGCCGTCAGCTCAACCTGCACGCCATCGGCGATATCAAGATCGGCACCTGGAAATACAAAAATGCCACGTGCGGAGCTTAATGTGGTCAATATTTTACCGCCGTTCTTGTTTAGTAATGTTACCCGCTTGTGTTTCAGTGGGGTTTGTTTATCATTGTCGAGGCAGAGCATTCCCACCAGCTGAGCGTATTGCTTCACATGCACTGGTTTCATGACCTGATCGGCTTCATCGCTTGTTTGTTGCCTCACCACGCTTTTCAAAAAGGCATTCATATAAGCACTATCATCCACAAAACGCGAACGGCCGTCAAAAACAATTTGATGGATAGGGCGACGGAACTGTGCAGTATCGAAAGTAACCGGATCGCGCGCAAAAAACGGGATATCGAGTTCGTAAGACGTCTTCAATTGGCGTTTGTTTGCAGGAATATCGGCAAACACACGAAGGTAAACAGTTTGGCAGGCGGCGTTTTTCAGGTAAATGTCATATACCGGTCCGAAAGGCAAACTGACAGTGAAGCCATTGCTTTCTCCCGTTTCAAGTCGCGAAATCACGGTATTGCCCGACATCACCGTTACGCCTGTGTAAGCCAAAGGCTTATCGTTAAAAAAATGGTGCCCGATGAAGCGCAGGCTACCATCCTGCGACCACAACGTTCCATACTGAAGCATAAGAAATATGACGCTTATACGGCTGATCAATAACTTCATTTCAAAATACTTTTTAGAGTAAGCATCACGGCTTCACAAGATTTGTCGAGAGACGCCTCGGTGTATGAATCGAGGTGCAGATGCAACACCCTGGTCCCCGATTTTTTCCGGTTTAAGTAATAGGTATCGAACGATTTCTGTATTTTTTGCAGGTAGCCCGCTTTCAGCTGTTTTTCGATTTCACGTCCGCGCTTGAGGATATTACTCATCAGCAAAGCCGGAGACGTTTCCAGGTAAACGATCAGGTCGGGTACCGGAAGCGTTTGCTTCATTGCCGCGAAGTGTTTTTTATAAAAAGCAAAATCGCTGGCCTTAAGGTTTGCTTTTGCAAAGCATAGGCATTTATCGAAATGAAAATCGGCCACCGTGGTCTTGGCAGGTTTTTCAAAGTAATGGATCAACTGCTTATGCCGGTCGATGAGAAATGAATACTCTGTGGGAAACGCAAACCTTTTGGGTTGCTTGTAGAACAGGGGCAGCAACACATTTTCTTCAAATCGCTCGGGCAGGTATTCAGCCTTAAGGCGGCGAGCCAATTCGCGCGCCAACGTTGTTTTACCAGCCCCAATATTTCCCTCTATGCAAATATACATTTCCTATGGTGTATAAGGCCGCACTTCCAGGGTATCGGAACATTCGGCCAACAGGTTAAAGATAGTTTTATTAAATACCGGATGCAAATAGCCGGAAGCGATATCGTTGAGAGGTACAAGTACAAATTTGCGGAGGTGCATGCGCGGATGAGGCACCACGAGGCGCTTGTCTTCGACCACCAGGTCGTTAAACAATAAAAGGTCGATATCGATGGTTCTGGCTTCGTAAACCGCCGAATTGGTCCGTTGGCGGCCGAGCGCCTGCTCAATATTGAGCAAGCATTGCAGCAAGGGCAATGGGTCCAACGCGGTTTTCACACAAACACATTGATTCAAATAGGCCTGTTGTGCGCTTACGCCCCAGGCTTCGGTTTCATATAGTAGCGAACACGACTCTATTTTGCCCACCTTTGCCGCAATCTGTTTCACTGCTTCGGAAAGCGTTGCCTCCCGATCGCCTATATTACCGCCCAGGCATAAATATGCAACATTCATAATAATCTGCGTAAAAATAACAGAAAGAAGATTAATTTTAAGGCAGGCCAAAACAATAGTTTTACAGTATTGTTGCCTTAACTGCTTAACCCACACTCATGGATTTTTCAAAAACCGAAACCCCAATTACTCCTGTTCCCGAATCCGGGGCAACCATTCGCAACATTCCTAAATATTCCGGTGCCCGGATGTTCTTTGGGGCGTTCTTCGGTTCCTGCTTAGGTATTCTGGTAACAGGCGTTATCGTAACGCTTATTATTGTATTCTCCATTATCGGATCGGTAAAAGAGGCAGTGAAAATGGGGGAAGAAAAAACCTTTGCCCTGAAAGATAACTCGGTGCTGAAACTCGACCTGAATGGTATCATTGCCGATCGGGGCAGGCGAAATCCGTTCGGCGATTTTAAACTCGGGCCTTTCGTGCCCAAGGGGCAGACCGGCCTGAACGATATCATTGCCAATCTCGAAAAAGCCCGTATCGACTCCAGGATCAGCGGCATTTACCTGGATGTAAGCAACCCATCGGCTGGCTTTGCGACGCTGGAAGAGATCAGAAATGCGCTCCTCGCATTCAAGTCTTCAGGCAAATTCATCTATTCCTATGCCGAAACTTATTCGCAAAAAGGGTATTACATGGCCACTGTGGCGGATAAGGTGTTCCTTAATCCGCAAGGTGGCATGGAAATAAAGGGTCTCAGCGTGCAATTAATGTTCTTTAAAAACATGCTTGAAAAATTAGATGTGGAGGTACAGATATTCCGCCATGGGAAATTCAAAAGCGCAATTGAGCCGTTTATGCTCGATAAAATGAGCGATGCCAACCGGGCGCAGGTAGAAACCTACCTCGGCGCTATCTGGAACCAAATGGTAAAAGGCATTAGCCAGCAACGTGGCATTCCCGTAGATGAGATCAATGCACTGGCCGACAATATATCGGTTCGAAGCCCGGAAGATGCCCTCGGCTTTAAGCTCGTTGATGCCCTAAGTTACGAAGACGAGGTACAAGATGAGATCCGCAAGAAAACCGGAATTGCAAAAAACGATAAGATCAATTTCGTTTCATTCGACAATTTCCTGGATACGCGCGGGTTACCTAACACCTCTGCTAACCATATCGCAGTAATCTATGCCAGCGGCGAGATTGAAAGTGGCGACGGCGATGAGAACAGGATCGGAAGTGAGCGTCTGGCGAAAGCCATTCGCCAGGCAAGGCTCGACAAGGATGTAAAAGCGATTGTGTTGCGCGTAAACTCTCCTGGTGGAAGCGCCCTGGCGAGCGATGTGATCTGGCGCGAAACCACCCTTGCCCAGCAAACAAAACCTTTCGTGGTGTCGATGGGTGATGTGGCAGCCAGTGGCGGCTATTACATTAGCTGCGCCGCCGACCGGATTTTTGCACAACCCAACACCATTACCGGCTCCATCGGTGTTTTCGGTCTTATTCCGAATGCCCAAAAAGCCTTGTCGCAGAAACTCGGCATAACCATCGACACGGTTAATACCAACCGGCATAGCGACGTAGGCACTATTTTACGTGGACTGAGCAACGAGGAACACAACTACATACAACAAGGCGTCGAAAAAATTTACGATGTATTTATTACGAAAGTAAGTCAGGGAAGGCACCTCAGTAAAGCCGAAGTTGATAGCTTAGGGCAAGGCCGCGTGTGGAGTGGTACCGATGCGTTGAGAATAGGTCTTGTGGACGAACTGGGCGGATTAAATGAAGCAGTGGCCTTTGCTGCCAAAAAAGCAAAACTGGAGCATTACAAAACAAAAGATTATCCAGCCCAGAAAGAGCCTTTATTAGAAATGCTTGGCGTGAGCGAAGAAGAACTTGAAACACGTGCCTTGCGCCAGAAATTGGGTGAACATGCTATTTACCTAGAACAATTAAAACACGTACTTGATTGCAAAGGAGTTCAGGCACGCCTGCCGTATGAGATGATCATTGAGTAGTTGAGAGCCAACTTTCTGTTTGGTTAAGAATATAGTGGAACTAGATGCGTAGCGACGTTAAAAAAGACGGCTGCTACTCGTCTTTGTCTTCCTTTTTGGCAAACTGCGGGTAAGCCACGGCATCGATGGTCATTTCCCCGGTTTCCAGGTCGTAAACATCGCCCATGCTCATCACGTGCACAATCAGGTTTTTAATGGAAATGGGTTGGCTCATTTCCACTTGCGTGATATTAGTGTCTTTGATTTGCTGGCCATCCACCAGTATGACCAGACCCGAGCCAATGGCTTCCATCATGTGCCCTTCGGTTACGAGCAGGCCAGTATCTTCGCCCAGGCCAATGCCAAGCACAATTGGGTTTCCTACCACTGCCTGAAACAAGCGCCCAATGCGGCCGCGGTGCACAAAATGCGTATCGATTACTACATCGTCAATCAGGCCAAGCCCGCTGGTAATTTTCACCTCACCTTTGAGGAGCGCCTCGCTGCTGCTTCCCTGGTAGATCATGTTGTTGGAAGCCGCCGCTGCGCCAGCCGACGTGCCTGCAAAAATAAAATCTTCGTTCTGATATTTGCTGAGAAGAAGTTTATGGAAAGCCGTTCCACCGAGAATGGACGTTAGCCGCAGCTGATCGCCACCGGTAAACATCACCACATCGGCTTCCCGCAGGCGCTCAACCGATTCCGGCAACAAGGCCTGGTCGCGCTTCTCGATATCAAGCACGCCAACATTCACTGCTCCGAGCGACTCCAGCGCTTTTACGTATTCGGGGCCTACCTCTTT
>DAIUED010000034.1:0-17183 GCA_036845295.1 Bacteroidota bacterium | reverse complement strand
ACAGATTTAAAAGCGCGGTCGGAATATTTCCAGCCAGGAGCGGCCAAAAACCAGAACAACATCATGCAAACCTTTATGGACAGCTCGCGACGCATTACCCGGGTGAGCTTCCAGGCAGCCGATATCGGTTCGAAAGACATGAAACTGCTGGTGGATTCGCTCCGACCGAAAATCGACTCCATTTTTAATCCTAAAGACTATAAGGTAACGCTCACCGGGCATAGCCTGGTTTTCCTGAAAAACAATGATTACCTGCTCTCGAACCTGTATGAAAGCCTTATCATCGAAATCATTCTGATTGCGATTGTTGGCATGGCCTTATTCCGTTCCATCCGCATCATTCTGCTGTCGAAACTACCTTGCCTCATTCCGTTGGTGATCACGGCCGGGGTGATGGGCTTCCTCGACATCCGGTTCAAACCATCTACCATTCTTATTTTCAGTATAGCATTCGGTATAGCATCCGACGGCACAGTGTATTTCCTGACCAAGTACCGTCAGGAGCTAAAAAAGGGCTTTTCGGCACCAGAGGCCATTTCCACGGCAGTGCGCGAAACGGGGCTTAGCATGGTGTACACCAACATCATCCTCTTTTTTGGGTTTATTATTTTTGCGGCGTCCAGCTTCGGTGGCACGGTGGCAATGGGTATCCTGGTATCGCTCACACTCATCGTTTCAATGTGCACCAACCTGGTATTGTTGCCTGCCATCCTGTTGTCGATCGATAGCCGAAACACGAAGAAAGAGATCCTTGACGAGCCGCTCATTAACCTCGACGATGAAGAATCGGGCCGCGACATGGACGAAGATATCTAAAACAGGTAATTTTTACGGATCGCTTTTTGGCGCTTAGTGATGCAGGTTTCCGTGAGTTTCGTATTTTAGCAGGACGATGAAAAAATTACTGGCCTTTGCCGGAAGCAACAGTTCCGGCTCCATTAATAAACAGTTAGCGGCATACGCCGCCAGTTTGTTCACTACATACAGCGTCGAAGTGTTTCACCTCAACGATTTCCCCATGCCTTTATTTAGCCTCGATGTGGAACGCGAACAGGGATCGCCCGAAAGTGTTGACCGGCTGATCGACAAACTGGCTGGCTGCGATTTTATTGTTTTATCGCTTGCCGAGAATAACGCAAGCTATAACGTGGGCTTTAAAAACGCCTTCGACTGGATGTCTCGCAAACAACCGAAGGTATTCCATGATAAACCCATGTTATTGATGGCTACTTCTCCCGGTAAACGCGGCGGCGCATCGGTTCTCGAATACGCCAAGGCTCATTTACCGCGCTATGGGGCGGATATCAAAGCAACCTTTTCGCTGCCTGCATTTCATGAAAACTTCAAAGTCGGCGAAGGCATCAGTAACGAAAGCCTGAAACAAGAGCTGCAGGAAATTGTCCGCAGCCTCGAACCAACAGCCTAAGCCTTTTACCAATATGACCGAACTAAGCAAAACATACCGCAACGATGAGATCACCATCGTATGGAAACCGTCGCTCTGCATTCACTCCACCCGCTGCTGGAAAGGAGAACAGGGCCTGAGAAGTGTATTTAACCCGGCAGAAAAGCCCTGGATCAAAGCCCATGGCGCCGATACCGGAGCTATTGTTGAGCGCATCCGCAATTGTCCCTCTGGGGCTCTCAGCTTCTATTACAACGACAAGGGGCCGGAAGACCAGGCTAAGGCCGCTCCTGCAAACAACCAAACCGTAGAGGTTTTGCCAAACGGCCCGCTCCTCGTTCACGGACCGGTTCAACTGAAACACAAAAACAACGACACACCTTTGGCAGATAAGGTAACGGCTTTTTGCCGTTGCGGAGCATCGGCCAATAAGCCATTTTGCGACGGATCGCATCACCGGATCGGTTTCCGCGACGAGTAAGCACCATTTGCAGTGCCGCTGTTGAACAAACACTGTATCTTATCCTAAATTTCATTATCTTCACTTCATTACTATCATTTTAAAATCCAACGGATGAAATCAATCGACCAAATTTTTGAAAACAACAAAGCCTGGGTAAATGAAAAACTTGCACTGAACCCGGAATATTTCAACGACCTCGCCAAAGGGCAGCAACCCGAATTTTTATATATCGGATGTTCGGATAGCCGCGTAACCGCGGAAGACCTGATGGGCGTTCAGCCCGGAGAGGTATTTATTCACCGCAACATTGCCAACCTGGTAAATAATGTGGACCTCAACGTAATGTCCGTGATCAACTACGCCATCCGGCATTTGAAAGTAAACCATGTGGTAGTGTGCGGCCACTACAACTGCGGCGGCGTAAAAGCAGCGATGAATCAGCAGGACATGGGTATTTTAAATCCATGGTTGCGCAACATCCGCGACGTGTACCGCTTGCACCGCAAGGAACTGGATGCCATCACCGACCTCGACAAGCGCTACAACCGCTTAGTGGAACTGAATGTGCAGGAACAATGTGTAAATCTTATTAAAACAGCCGCGGTGCAAGAGGCTTACAACGACCGTGGCCTGAAGGTTCACGGCTGGGTTTTCGATATTCAGACCGGAAAATTAATTGACCTGAACATCGACTTTCCGAAGATCTTATCCGATATCATGGAGATATATAAACTTTTCTAAATCCACTGAACAACTATCGACTAAAAAAGCCGGGCTTTACCCGGCTTTTTTCGTAACATGTCTTATTTCCCAAACTTGCCTTTCAGCGCAGCAAGGCCGATTTCATATCGGTAGGGTCGTAGGACGCCGCTTCTTGCTTTTTGGCAGCAGGCTTTTTAGCATGTGTTCCTTCGCCTTTCATCGACAGGGCAATGCGCTTGCGTTTCACATCGCATTCGGTCACGTTTACCCACACCTGCTGACCTACTTTTACAATGGTATTCGGATCGTCAACAAAGGAATCGCTCAATTGCGAGATGTGCACCAAGCCGTCCTGGTGAACGCCAATATCGACAAAAGCGCCAAAATTGGTCACGTTGGTAACGATGCCCGGCAAACGCATACCTTCCCGCAGGTCTTCGATGCTGTGCACACTATCGTCAAAACTAAATACTTCGAAGGACTTTCGGGGATCACGGCCTGGTTTCTCCAGCTCGGCCACAATGTCTTTCAGTGTTGGGAGCCCAATGGTATCGGTTACATAAGCATTCAGATTAATTTTCTTGCGAAGTTCCTTATCGGCAATGAGATCGTCGATGCTGCAATTCAGGTCGCTTGCCATTTTTTCGACGATGTGGTACGACTCCGGGTGGACGGCACTTTTATCAAGCGGATGGATGCCGTCGCGGATCCGGAGAAAGCCGGAACACTGCTCGAATACTTTCTCACCCATGCGGTTTACATTCAGTAAATCTTTCCTTGAGCGGAAAGCGCCATGCGTATTGCGGTAGTCAACGATGTTTTTGGCAAGTGTTTCGCCAATGCCCGACACATAGGAGAGTAATTGCCGCGAAGCCGTATTCAGTTCCACGCCCACACCGTTTACACAACTCATCACTACATCGTCGAGCTTATGCTTAAGCGCCGTTTGATCGACATCATGCTGGTATTGACCAACCCCAATGGATTTTGGATCAAGTTTTACCAGCTCTGCCAATGGATCTGCTAAGCGACGGCCAATGGAAACCGCGCCGCGCACTGTGAGATCATAGTCCGGAAACTCTTCACGCGCCACTTCAGACGCTGAATAGATAGACGCGCCGGCTTCGCTTACCATGATAACCGGAATGGTTTTGGGCAATACTTCGATGTTGCGGATAAACTGCTCGGTTTCGCGTGATGCCGTGCCGTTGCCAATTGCAATGGCCTCAAGCTCATATTTGGCGCACAGCGCCAGCACCACATGCTGCGCTTCTACTACCCGGCGTTGCGGCTCATGCGGATAGATAACGGTATCTTCAAGCAATTTCCCTTGAGCATCGAGTGCCACCACCTTACAGCCGGTACGAAAACCCGGGTCGAGCGCCAGGATAGACTTTTGCCCCAGCGGAGAAGCCAACAACAGTTCGCGCAGGTTATCGGCAAAAACCTGTATGGCTTTTTCATCGGCACTTTGCTTGGTGAGCAAGCGCATTTCGGCTTCGATGCCCGGCTGCAACAAGCGTTTGTAGCCATCTTCTATCGCTAATGCCACCTGTTCGGCGCACTCATTGCGCGCTTTGATGAATTGTTTCTTCAGTTGTTCATGCGCCGTTTCATCATCGATCACGATGTCGAGAATCAGTACATCTTCTTTTTCACCGCGGCGCATGGCCAGCATCCGGTGACTCGGGCAAGACATCAGCGGTTCTTCCCATTCGAAATAATCCTCGAATTTTTGTCCCTCTTCCTCTTTACCACGAATAACACGGCTTTTTATCACCGCTGAGCGCTTAAACAACACGCGCATGCTTTCCCGCGCTACCGCATCTTCACTGATCATTTCTGCGATGATGTCGCGTGCGCCTTGCAAGGCATCGTCTGGATGTTCTACACCTAAATCTTTGTTCACAAACTTGATGGCTTCTGGGAACAAGTCGTTGCATTGTTGTTCGAGTATAAGCAGTGCCAGGGGCTCCAGGCCTTTTTCACGGGCCATCGTTGCTTTGGTTCGTCTTTTCGGTTTATAGGGCAGGTATAAGTCTTCGAGGGTCGAGAGTGTTTCGGCAGCCTGAATTTTATCGGCCAGCTCGGGCGTGAGTTTTCCCTGCCCTTCAATTGACTTGAGAATGCTCTCGCGGCGCTGCTCCAACTGGCGCAGCCGTTCGATCTCTTGCTTGATCGTAATTACCTGCACTTCATCGAGGCTTCCGGTTACTTCTTTTCGGTAACGGGAAATAAATGGCACTGTAGCTCCTTCGTCTAACAACTCAACAGTAGCTCTTACTTGTTTCACATCAATGTTCAGCTCTGCGGCAATCTTGATAAATAAACTGGAATCGGTCATGGAATGATCGGAATTTGTGATTATAAAATAGAGGGAAACGTTGTGTGCCCTTTAAGCAAAGATAATTCTATAAACCCGTTGGAGGCGTTGATTTTATGAACAAGGCGAAAGATAAAGTTTTGAAAATCAACTGTTTTTTTGAGGGTTTCCGAAGAGAAATCAACAGGGGTTTTTCCGGTGAAAACAGAGACCTGCGACAATGAAAAGTACGTAATGGCGTTACGCTGTTTTAAGCTCCGGTGCCTTCAAACACTTCTACTTCAGCCAAGGGGCTAAACAGGTAAACAGTGCCACTGCTCAACTCCCTGCAGCGGAAACGTTTGCGAAGTTTTTCGCCTTTTTCGAAAACCCGCGATCCATTGTACAGAAACTGTGCCCGGAATGGCAGATGTTCGAGCAGAATCAGGTGGCCGTTGGTACCCGGTGTATCGTATAGCTTGAGGGTGCGCATGAGCGTAGCATCGCTGCAGCTCGCTGCAGCAGGATTTTGAAGATATTTGCGCAAAGCATACAGCACATCCAGCGGTAAATGATCAGGATCGAGAAACGGGAACATCAGATCGCGAAAGGCTTGTTTCCATTCTGCTCCATGAGGCATCACGGTATTGCGATAGGTCACATAGGTTTTAAGGTGCGCAATTTCATGCACCAGCGTGACAAAAAAAGCGTATTGATTGAGGTTGTGATTGATCGTGATGGTGTGGTTGAGTCCACTGTGTGGCGCGGTATAGTCGCCAAGTTTCGTACTGCGCTCCTTGGTGATCTTCAGTTTAAAATCAAATTCGATGATCCACCGGGCAATGGTAGGCACTGCAAATCCTGGAATATACTTTTTCAGGATTTCCGAATTGCGTAAAATTTGTTGTTGGCGTGCATCCATGGGAAGAACAAATTTCGGGAACGTCAAACGAGAGTCGCGTGCATCGTTTTTCTACTGCTTTGCTATCAAGGTTTGTACTTGGAGCGAGAGAGGATTTTCTGGGCGTCTTTCTCATTCATAAGCTCCTCAAAGGTCACATTTTCATTGTGCTCCATATAAGAACGCACGATCTGTCGCCCCAACCACATGGCAATGCGGGGCGGGCATTCTTTACTGATAGAGCCAGTAAAAGGACCGTCGCTGGTGTACTCGCTCACAATTTTCAAGTCGTTGGCATAAAGTTTATCATCTTTCACAAAAAATCCCCACAGGTTTTTTTCGTAAGTATCGCAATACTCGAGCTGGCTGCGTGTGTAGCCGAGCTTGAGCGAGTCGTGTACATCGGGCAGCAATGCATCGCACAAATAAAATACTTTGCCATAAAAAATCATGTGATGGAGTAAATTATTAACCACATCGCTATTGTCAAACTCACTGAGCACAAGTCCACGCACCGCGTCGGGCGCGATGTATTCGCGTGTCATGGTGCGGGTCCTGAAATTAGGAAGCTGCAACGCATTGTAATACTTATAGTTCCTGCCAAGGTACATTTCGAGGCCTATTGCCAAAGTGGAATCAACATATACAATGTTGTAGTTGAAGCCACTCATGAAGGTGACGTATTGTTTCGGCGCCTGTTTTTTAGGAAAAAGGGCCTGATAGCGCTTCATTGCATCAGTCAGTGCTTCGCCAATCAGCTGAACATCATTGTCACTATAGTTTTTTTCCACATCGGCATTTACTGTACTCATGTCTTTGTCTGTTAAAAAACCAAGTAGTTTTTCGGTGTACAGTGAGTCGCCTACTCCGCCCTGGTTGATGATGGAACCGATGAACCGGTTGTAAAACATGCCGTATGTTTTTTCAAGCTGTGGCGTCTTGGCCGTAATGTTTTGCGCATCGACCGAACGAAGGTCTTTATCGAGCCGTTTGAATGTTACAGGTTCAATTGAAACATAAGATGTATCAATGTCAAAACGGTTATGACCACATGAAACCAGGACGAAAACAACAAGTAGTGTTAAGACAGTTTTGCAGATTGCAGACACGTTTGGATTCATAAAAAAAGAGGAAATGGGTTGTCTTTTTTCTTTGCTTTTCAAAGAGACTATATTAATATTTATCTTAATTTTACCCATGTTAAATTACATAAAAACCAAGGTATATGAAAAAAATAATACTGTTAGTTTCAAGCAGCCTGTTGTTAGCTAATTCATTTTTAGCACAAGACGACAGCGATTTCGACAAAAAATTCCGTTTTGGACTGAAAGTAGCTGCCCAGCCTACCTGGGTTTCTTCTAAAGACAACTTTACCACAAACGACAAAACCGGCTTTGGATTTGGCTTTGGACTCGTTACGGAATTCAAACTGTCTAATATCATCCATTTGCAAACCGGCATCGGTGGCGATTTCGAACGGTATTTTGTAAAATACAACAACACGTTTACCCTTTTCCCACCGAGCGGCATTGGCGCAGGGTATGCCACCAACTCGAGCGGAGAGCTGATCGAGGCCAAAGACGGCACCAACGCAAATACATTCTACAGCAGCAGCAATAATTTTTACCTGCTTAATTCGCGGAAAATCAAAGCTACTTACATCACCGTGCCTATCATTTTAAAAATGATGACCAAAGAAATCAGCGGCATGCGTTATTTCGGTATGTTTGGTGGCGAACTCGGTATCCGCAGTGGCTTACGGGCTGACGACAATGTGCAACAGATCACCGCCGGCAGCCTGGCTGTTAATAATAACAGTAACATCAACATCGGCAAAGACGGTTCGTTGATCCCGATGCGCGTGGGATTGAACGTGGGATTGGGTGCGGAATACCGCTTAAGCGGCTCTACTGCTGTATTTTTAAATGTCAATTACTTCCATTCGTTCACAAACCTGATGCGTAACGATTCAAAATACATTTATACCAATTCAACCCTTAACAACAACGATGGCACGCTTGATTTCACGAACATGAAACAAGGCCTCATGGCGCGTGCTATCCGCATCAACATTGGCGTGATGTTTTAATTGCACTTAACTTTTGGAAAAATCCCGGTCGAACGCCGGGATTTTTTGTATCACTTTTTTAAAACCCGTTGTTATGAAACATCAGGAAATTATCGACCATATTGTTGCCTGGCTTAAAAACTACTCCGAAGCATCGCGCACGGAGGGTTTTGTAGTAGGCATATCCGGAGGCATCGACTCGGCACTTACTTCTACACTCTGCGCCCTTAGCGGCAAACGCGTCATATGCCTTAACATGCCAATCCGCCAGATCAGGAACGAATACGACCGCGGCAACGAACACATTAACTGGCTGAAGCAACGCTACAGCAACGTAAGCAGTGCCGAGGTGGACCTCACGCCTATTTTTGAACAGATGGAAAACACGTATGAAAAGGACATACAGGATTTCCTGACGATGGCCAATACACGGGCCCGACTTCGCATGACCACGCTCTATGCCTATGCCGGACATCATAAACTGCTGGTAGCCGGAACGGGTAATAAGATCGAAGATTTTGGCATCGGTTTTTTCACCAAGTATGGCGATGGCGGGGTGGACTTAAGCCCGATAGCAGACCTGATGAAATCGCAGGTGTATCAACTGGCGGCACACCTTGGCGTGACAGGCTCGATCCTGAGTGCGCGGCCAACCGATGGCTTATTTGCCGACGGCCGAACCGACGAGGACCAGATCGGCACAAGCTACGACATGCTCGAATGGGCCATGCTGTACACAGAGAACAAGGAATCATACGCACTGAACGATGCACAAAAACAAGCACTCGACATTTACCTGAGCCGCCATAAGGCTAACAGGCACAAAATGGATCCGATTCCGGTATGTGATATCCCTAAAGCCTTGTTCAGCTAAGATGGAAAAGAGAACCTGTGCCGAATGCGGAGAAGCCTTTCACGGACGTGCCGATAAAAAGTTTTGCAGCGACCTCTGCCGCAATGCGTTTAACAATAAGCTAAATGGCGCCTCCAACAATTACATCCGCAACATCAACAACATTTTGCGCAAAAACAGGCGCATCATGGAAGAGCTTGTGCCAAACGAAACGGCAAAAGTATCGGCGCAAAAGCTAAGCGATAAAGGATTTAATTTTGGGTATTACACCCACATTGTTACTACCAAAGAAGGAAAGCAGTACAAATTCTGTTACGAGTATGGCTACCTGGCCCTCGATGGGCATTTTTTTCTGCTGGTGAAACGAAAGGCCGAAAGCTAGAGCACGGTGCGTACTTTTCGATGAAAGTGCTGCCAATCAGGAACTATTTTTCGGAAGATCTTGAGCTGTTTTAGACAGCCTATGCATTAAGCTAAGGTGCTAGCCTTCGATGGTCACGGTGGTTTTATCCACAGGCCCATGCATGGGCGGAAGCAGTTTGCTTACTACTACTTTGGTATGGAGCAGTTGCGGGAATGTAGCCAAAAGCCTGTCGTAGATGCGCTTGGCGACATGTTCGATCAATTTGGAACGGATGGCCATTTCATCGCGGCAAATATCAAATACCGCACAATAATCAATGGTTAGCTGAAGGTCGTCGCTTGCTGCAGCCTCCATAAAATCGGTTTGCAGATATACATCCACAATGTATTCTCCACCTACCCGACCTTCTTCGTCGAGGCAACCGTGGTAGGCATAAAGCCTGACGCCTTCGATGCTGATGTGGTTTTTCATACTGGTTCCTGATTTATTGCTTCTGTTTTCCAACTTCAAAGACTGATCTCTCCACGCAGATCCGCTTCAAGCATCTGCCTGGTTTTGGTGTAAGGTAATTTTTTTCCGAGTACAAACATCAGTTTCGTCACTGCACTTTCAATGGTAATATCGGAGCCGCTCACCACGCCTATTTTTTTGAGCATGCTGCTGGTTTCGTACATCCCTTGTATCACTTTACCTTCGGAGCATTGGGTTACATTGAATATTATGATGCCGGCTTTGATTGCCTGACGGAGAGCGTCTATGAACCACGTTTCGGTACTGGCATTGCCTGCTCCAAACGTTTCCATGATGACCGCTTTGATGCCAGGTGTGGTGAGAATAGATAGCGTAATTTTTTTGCTTAAGCCCGGGAATAATTTCAATACGGCAATGTCGTTGTCGAGTTGGGTGTGAACAACGAAACGTTTTTTGGGAGCCTTGAGGAGCGCAGCCGTATGGTATTGGATGCTCACACCGGCTTCCGCCAGTTCGGGATAGTTTGGAGATTTGAATGCATCGAAATGGGCCGAGTTGTATTTATAGGTGCGGTTGCCACGGTAGAGCTTGTACTCGAAATAAATACACACTTCGTTAACGCGGGGCTTGCCTTTTTGTTTGGCCGCAGCTATCTCAATGGCGGTGATCAGGTTTTCTTTTCCGTCAGTTCGGATAATACCAATAGGTAACTGCGATCCGGTAAGAATAACAGGCTTGGCCAGGTTTTCGAGCATAAAGCTGAGGGCGCTTGCGGTGTACGACATCGTGTCGGAACCGTGCAGGATAACAAAGCCATCGTGCTTGGCATAATTGTCTTTAATCAGATTGGCCAGTTCCACCCACACCGCAGGGTGCATGTTGGAAGAGTCGATGGGTTTGCTAAATGAGATAGAAGACAGGGTGATGTCGAATTTCTCCAATTCGGGGATCTGGCGGGTTAGTGCCTTGAAATTGAAAGGGCGAAGTTCCCCGGTTCGCGCGTCCTGCATCATCCCGATGGTTCCACCGGTGTAGATGAGTAAAACAGAAGGTTTTGAAACAGCCATAAATAAAAGAAAGAAGACTAAAGAGTCCCCGGCAAATGCCGGCCCTTTAGTCTTAGTTCCGTAAAATAAATATTAGAACGGCAGATCGTCGTTATCTGAAATGCTGCTATTGAACACCGGTGCTTTGGTACTTTCGTTCATACCGGAATTCCCGGTTTGCGCTGGTGCCGATTGGCTGCCACCGCCCACGCGCTCAAGCCTCCAGGCTTCCAGGGTGTTGAAGTAGCGGATGCCTTGCGGTCCATTCCACTCACGACCTCTCAGGTTAAACTGTACTTTGATCTCGTCTCCTTCATTGAATTGGTCGAGCAGCGAACACTTATCCTGGGTGATCTGAAAACTAACGTATTGTGGGTATGGGGTGCTAAGGTCTGTAGCTAATACAAAATCCCTTTTCTGAAATTTCTCACTTACTTTTTGCGTGTCGAACTTTACTTTTAACTGTCCTGTTACTTCCATGATATATTGATTTTTAATTTTTTTCGTCGATTTCCAAAGTTACGATATTAACGTTATTTGCTGCCATTGTTTAATTCACAAAAGCATAAATGTTTTAACAATACGTGTGCCTGCCGCATCAGCCTTTTCGCAGTAAAAAGCCCCGCAGGTTGTTCTGCGAGGCTTTCAATTTTTGTCTGCGGTTGTGATTATATTTTCAAACGCTGCCCCAATTGCAATACTTTGGTTTGCTTGATGCCGTTTTTCTTGCAAATGGCAGATATCGTTGTGTGATTACGCTGGGCAATTCGCCCTAATGTGTCGCCTTTTTTCACCACATATACCCGGCTGCCCTTACCACCTGATTTAGATTTACCAGCGCTGCTACGTGCATAACTTAAATCTTTGCGATGGCGACTGTGCAAGGCGCGTAGATCATATTTATTCTCTACATCGGCACGTGTAATCATGCATTCGTTCTTTTTCAGGGTACCAGTGCTGTAGTCAATAAAATCCTCGGTATCCATTGCCTGGCCCAGGTAACGCATTTCAAAATGAAGGTGGGATCCAAATGAATGCCCTGTGTTTCCGCCGAGACCGATGTTTTGGCCTGCTTCAACCAGTTGACCTGGCTCTACATTAATTTTGGAAAGGTGCGCATATACCGTTTCAAGACCATTGGCATGACGGATAATAACCACATTGCCATAGCTACGGTTGAGTTTGGCGATACGTACCATGCCGTCGAATGCGGCCACCACAGTGTCTCCGGTTTCAAGGTCTATGTCCGTACCGTAGTGCGGTCTTTTTTTCCTCCAACCGAATACAGACGTCAAATTTCCTTTGCATGGTAAAACAAATCCACAATCCTCGGGATCAGTGAGGCGGATAAGGGCCGAATCTTGTTTGAAACTGGTCGCAAAAGAATATGGGTGAATGGTGGATGTATCCCAAGAAGAATAGAGGTCGTTTGATGGGAAAGCAAGCAGCGAATCCACCTCATCTTCCTCATGCTCATGCTCATCCTGCAACACCAGCAACGACGGATCGATTGCTACTTTGGTGGTATCGTCCTTCTTTACAGCTTTCTTTTTTCCATCGTCTTTTACCGGCTTTTCGTCAGGGAAAGAAGTTGAAACCTCTGGCGTAATTTTTGAGAACGAATTAATGGCCCTATCGGGGCTAATAGCGCTAACCATTAATGAGGTACTCATTAATAAGCTAGTGATTATGCCTTTTGTTGTGATCATTAATTTTTGAGTTTTGCAAATATGTTCTTTTTTTGCAATAAAGCAAATGTTAATTGCTGTTAATCCACTCGAAGTTATCAACAATTCACTCATCAAAACACCTTTTTCACTGTTAATCAGTAGATTAGAAAAAGACACTTAATTTGCTAAAATGACTTCAAAAGCGTATATTCTGGGAAATCGTTAAGGATTTGGGGTTCAGAACCGTCGATGCGAAGGCTGATGTGTTTTAAGCCATTGGTAATAAATAAGAAAGGAACTTGCAGGCTTAGATTATACCGAAGGATCTGGTTTACCACCAGCTGGTCGAGCTGCACCGAAGGCGCTTTACATTCTGCAATTACCAGAGGCCTTGGAGCGGCATTGAACACCACTACATCGGTTCGCTTACGAGTACCGTTTAATACCAATTGCTTTTCTACCGAGATAACCGAGGAAGGGATTCCTTTGTGCTCGATGAGGTAGTGGATGAGGTGCTGCCTGACCCACTCCTCCGGGCTGAGTGCAACAAACTTTTTGCGTACTGCATCGAACACCTGCGCGACGCCGTCGGCGTTTTTCCGAAAACGGCCATCAATTGGTGGAAAATTCAAAGCGGGAAAAAACAGGTTGGTCATGAATGCATAAAGATAAAGTAAAAAAATGATGATACACGAATCACAAATACTTAGTACCTTAGTAGATGCTTTCGGCTAAAACCGCTGGCACACACACCGTTTATTATCAGATTATGAAAACAAAAGAAGAGATTGTCAATAACTGGCTACCCCGCTATACGGGCAAGAAAATAGAAGATTTTGGTAAATACATCCTGCTCACCAATTTCAGCGGCTACGTGAACATGTTTGCCGACTGGAACCAGGTACCGGTGGAAGGACTTGACCGGCCGATGCAAAGCGCTACACACGATGGCATCACCATCATCAACTTCAGCATGGGAAGTGCCATGGCTGCCACGATCATGGACCTGCTCACGGCTGTGATGCCTAAAGCGGTGCTTTTCCTTGGCAAATGCGGCGGCTTAAAAAAGAAAAACCAGATCGGCGACCTCATCCTGCCAATAGCCGCCATTCGCGGCGAAGGAACATCGAGCGACTATCTGCCGGCGGAAGTACCGGCGCTGCCTTCATTCAACCTTCAAAAAGCGATTTCATACACCATTCGCCTCAGCGGCCGCGATTACTGGACAGGAACTGTTTACACCACCAACCGCCGCGTTTGGGAACACGACGAAAAATTCAAAGATTACCTGCGTACCTTACGCAGCATGGCCATCGATATGGAAACGGCCACCATTTTCAGTGTTGGCTTCCACAATGAAATTCCGGTAGGTGCGTTGCTCCTGGTGAGTGATCAACCGATGATCCCGGAAGGTGTAAAAACCGAAGAGAGCGACAAAAAAGTGACCAGCGAATACGTGAACGATCACCTTAAAATTGGCATCGACTCGTTGAAAGAGCTTCAAAAAGCGGGCATCTCGGTAAAACACCTGAAATTCTAAGCCCGCAACTTAACAAAATCCCGCTGTCGAAAAACAGCGGGATTTTTTGTTAACGCGTTTCTATTTTGTCACCTTAACACGCACGCCTGCGCTGTGGCTGGTAAATTCGGGCGCATACATGCATTGAATGGTGGTGATGCCATTGCTGAAGTCGCCGTAATGGTTCACCACTAAAGGATATTCAAATACGTAAGTTCCTTTGCCCAGGTGTGAGAAAAAGAAATTGGTTGCGGCGTCGCGGGTGCTTTCGTAGTAGCCCAGTCCATCCTGGTAACGATAGCCACTCATTACATTCGTCGGTTCGAAGCCTGCAGCCCTCATGTCTTTCATGTGCACATAATCCATGTCGCGATCAACACGCAATTCGATCCTTACTTTGAGTTTATCGCCCAGGCGCAATTTACTGCCTTCCGTTACCGGCTCTATTACCGGCCCTGACGCTGTGTTTCTTTGTACAAAAAGTTGCTTTTTCAACTTCAAAGGCGTTTCGTGTGGCGTTATCTTATCAAGTTGCTCAAAATATTGCCAGTACATAGCGCCATAGCTCACGCCCTCGTCTTTCTTCTCGATTTTAATGTGGCCCATGCTTTCCGGTTTGATGTCGGCACCTGTCCAGGTTTTCTTGAAATACCCGGTACCCGGTTCTGCCTGAAGGCTCTTATCCGTTCTCGGGTCGAGTTTCTGGTTGCCCACCGTGATCACAACATTTGGTTCGGTAGCGAGCCAGTCGGTACCTTTTAGCAGCAAGGCATAAACGGCATCGGTGGTTGAGCGTGTTGTGCCCCAATGCTGGGTTTGCTTACTTTTCACGAGCCAGGCTTTCAGATCATCAACGGCTTTAGTGTCGTTCGCCACCTCATCAAAGGCTTCAATCATCAGGGCTTGCATTTCAATTGGCGCCTGGTACCAGTAATAGCCGTAGTTTTCTTTCCAGTACATGCCCATTTCTTCCGAATTGACAGCATTTTCTTTCAATGAACGCAAAATATCTTGTGGTGTCTTCGTATCAGCATAGCGGTGCAGGCTCAAGGCGATCATTCCCTGCATGTAACGGCTGTTGTCGAGCCAATAGCGTTGTGCCTGTGCTTTGTAATACTCAAAATGTTCTTTTTGTTTGTTGGTTAGGCTAATATCTTTCAGGTTGCTGCGCATGTACAGATATTGAATGGCCATATAACTCAAGTGATTTTCGGTTTTGTATTTCGCATAGTGCGTTTTAACGTATTCGTACTCTTCGCGCATGCGCTCGTCGCAATAGTGCACGGCACGTGTGGTCATGCTCCATATTTCGTTATTTTCTCGCAATTTCACCACACCAAGTCTATCGAGGTGCGAAAAACCAGTAACGATGTGCTGGGTGATATACCAATCGTCCGGGCCTCCGTCGAACCACACAAAACCGCCGTTGGACGACTGTTTTTTCTGAAGTTTTTTGAAGGCCGCCGTTTGCTCATAACTCATCTTATTGAGGTCAAACAATAAGCCGACGCGTTTTTTATTTTCGCTTTCATTTTTCGCTTGCAATACCCACGGGGTTTCTTCCAGGATAAGCGATTTCAGCTCCTGATTTTTTTCGAGGTTCGACAGGAAGGCATCCGGACTGCTGCTTTTCCAGGCATCGAAGATCTGTTTGATTTTCGGTTTGGAATTCACCACATGGCTGGCAAGGCTGTTGGCATAATAGCGGGCAAAGGTTTGTTCGGCACACTCGTAAGGGTACTCCATCAGGTAAGGCAAGGCCTGAATGGCATACCAGGCCGGGTTGGCAGTAAACTCAAGGGTGTAAGAATGGTTTTTGAGACTCGTGGAATGACCGTTCTGATTACTGAATTTAGTAAAGTCGAACTCTTTGGTTTGGTTGCTTCGAATAGGCATTGGCATGCTTTCTGTCACCAGCATGCGGTTGGATAGTACCGGCACTGCCGCTTCTTCGCCATCAGTAAAATTACCGGCTCTGGCTACTACGCGGTATTTAATGGCACTGTAACTTTCAGGGATATCGAGGTTCCATTCAACCGAGGTACTCAGGCCTTTTTTGACAGAGAAATCCAATACCGGTGTGGTCGTGATGAGCTGTGACGAAACCGGAGCATTCGTGAGTGCATCGTATAAAATCAATTCTGCTTTTCCGGAAAGGTCTTTTTCAGATAAGTTCGAGATCTTGGAGATAAAGGTGATCTTATCGTTTTCACGGAAGAACCTTGGCGCATTAGGTTGCACCATCAACTCTTTCTGCGTGACAACTTCTTTCTCGAAACGGCCGATCTTCAGGTCTTTGGTATGGGCCAGGCCCATTACTTTCCATTTTGTGAGGCTTTCAGGAACCGTGAACTTAATCACGATCTCACCGTTTTCGTTGGTTTGCAATTGTGGAAAGAAAAACGCTGTTTCGTTGAAATTACTGCGCGCCTTGATTTCCGGAGAAGTAGATGCTCCAGCTGCCTGATCGCTATTCCGCAACTCTTTCTTTTCTGCCGGAACCGTTGACACATCGCCATTTTTGTTGAATGCAAGACCATTCACCGACTCTTTGGCTGTACTACTTACTGACTTCGTCGCCGGCATTGGCGCTTTTTCCGCTTCAGACTTTTCCTCCATCACATTTTCTTCGATGACAGCGCCGCGTGCAGCCATTTGAGCGGGCATACCTCCGTATCCGTAATGGTTGTAGAACGCCAGCCCGAAATAATTGAGTTGGTCATAAGCACGGTATGGAATTGGTGTGTAATTGGCCGGTAGATCCGTTAATTCAGTTGAACTGGCCAACTGCGCCATTCCCGACGACCAATGAAGCCGTGCGTAATAGCTTTGATAAATATTAAGATACCAATTGTTGCCCCTGAACGCATCCAGGGAAGCATCGTACATAGTAGCCGCCAACTCGGCCGCCACTTTCTCGCCTTTCTTGTCTTTCAGGATCACTTTCCACTCTTCGGCCTGTCCGGGTAATAATTTATCCCTGAAGGTTTCAAAGCGTATGTCGATTTCTTTATCTGTGTAAGGTACCGTAATCACATTGCTGCGGGTATAGAAACGATTGTTTCGCACAAACGTGGTGTGAAATACAACATTCCCGCGGTGTACCTCTTCGATCCTCAGTTCCTGCTCCTTCATCGAGGCTTCCATCAGTGATACATTTTCCGCTTTCCCGTTCCACTCAACCTCACATAAATAATGGACGTCTTTATACCCGGAAGCAAGAATAAAACCAACTTTTTCGCCAGGCTCTGCTTTGGTTTTTGAGACATAAAACCATTCCGGCGAAAGCTCCGGCACCTCAGAAATCTGCTTGTTGAATACAGTAATGTACTCGAAAGCCTTGATCTCTTCTCCGAACTTATCTCTGCAACGTGCTTCCACAACATACACGCCAGGTTGCAGCGCTTTAAGGTCTGCCG
>DAIUED010000033.1:0-17191 GCA_036845295.1 Bacteroidota bacterium | reverse complement strand
CCCAATTTATGCATAATAAATTGATCTATAACCCCGGTTATGCAGGAACCAGCCAGGCGATTTGTGCCAATGTACTGTACCGCCAGCAATGGGTGAATTTCCCGGGCGCGCCTAAAACCGGCCTTATCAGCATCGATATGCCTGTGGGTAGTCTGCCTTTGGGTATTGGTTTGAATGTGATGAATGACCAGATTGGTTTCTCTAAAACCCTGTTTGCACGCCTGGCATTAGCCTGGAACAAGCAAGGTTTAGGACCCGGTATCTTGGGTGTAGGTATCGACGGCGGTATCCTGCAACAGCAATTCAATGGTAATTGGATTGCCCCTGATGGTCCAACACCCTTGGATCCTTCAATTCCTAGTTACCAAGCAAATCCTAAATTAAACGAACTTACTTATGACCTTGGCTTTGGAGCGTACTATACCATTCCTAACAGGATGTATGTGGGGATATCTTCAACTCACTTAACGGCCCAAGATATCAGTGCAGGCAGCAAAGTAAAATACTCTCTTGCCCGCCACTACTACTTAATGGGAGGTTATACTTTCAATCTGACACAGGATCATGCTATTCAACCCAACATCAAAGTAAAATCCGATGCGGCTTCTACGCAATTGGATGTGAACCTGACCTACTTATTCAGAAATACATTCTGGTTTGGTGTATCTTACCGGATGCAGGATGCCATCGCGCCAATGATCGGTGCCCGTTTCCTGCAAAACAGAAGCCTGAAAGTGGGGTACTCTTACGACGTTACCACGTCTAAAATCAAAGGCTACAGCGCCGGAACCCATGAGATCATGTTAGGCTATTGCTTCATGCCTAAACCGAAAGTGAAAATTACATCGTACCAAAATACAAGGCAATTAGATTAAAAAGTTGTAACCTTTTAAAAAAAAGCACGTTTAAGTCCCTTACCAACTTATTTCCCGACCTGTTAATAAGTTGTTGAAAAGATAAGCTGTCACTAAAAAAAGAGTTTGGGATTATAAACAACAAAAGCATCTGAGCCGCGGCGTCGGAAGCAAAATTAAACACAAGCACTATGAAAAAACTGATTGTATTAGCTTCATTTATCGCAGTCGTTACCGGTTGTAACAAGCGAATGGGAGAGTTAATCGGCGTACAGGGAAGGGAGAAGTGGTATCAGCCTGATCCGTATGGCACTCTTTACATCCCAATGGGAAGCTACCACATGGGCCCGAGTGATGAGGAAATTACGATGGCTCATACGTCAAAGTCAAAAATGGTGTCTGTTCAGGCATTTTACATCGACGATTCCGAGATCTCAAATAATGAGTACCGTCAGTTTGTTTACTGGGTGCGCGACTCAATTGCCCGTAAACTGTTAGCTTTTGGTTCAAACGGTAACGCGGAAGACTATCAAATCTCTCAGGACGACTTCCTGGAAATGTGGCCGGTTTACAAAGGAGACAACAACCTCCAGGATCCGTACATTAACTGGGACGAAAAAATCCAGTGGGATAGCGACGATGAGGATTACCGCTTAGATCTTCAGCCATTATACCTGCCTGAAGACGAGCGTTTCTACAACCGTAAAGAGATCGATACCCGTAAACTCAACTATGAGTACTACCGCATCGATATCCGTTTAGCAGCTTCTAAAAGCAATCGTTTTATCCCGCAAAAATCGACTGACGTTCAGAATGCGGCTCACGAGTATAAAAAAGCAGATTACATCAATGGTGTACACCTCAATGATGGTGTAAACGGTACACCTGGAACACCATCCACACCGGTAGGCGATCCTGGAAAAGACCCGAAAACACTGGGTACTTATAATGTAGATGATCAGGTATCTGTAGGGCAGGGTAATTACGTGCCAAGGGAGCGCAAAGGCGTTGACCGTTCGGTGTTTATCCTGAAAGATGTGATCAATGTTTACCCTGATACATTAGCCTGGGTGCATGACTTCACTTACTCCTTCAATGAGCCAATGACTAACATGTATTTCTGGCATCCGGCATACGATGATTATCCTGTAGTTGGCGTTACCTGGAAACAAGCACGGGCGTTCAGTATCTGGCGTTCAAACCTCCTCAACAACTTCCTGATCGGTATAGGCCAGTCTATTGTAAACGACTTCCGTTTGCCTACAGAGTCTGAGTGGGAATATGCAGCCCGCGGCGGTAACGATCTTTCTCCTTATCCATGGGGCGGCCCGTATATCAGAAACGCGAGAGGTTGCTTCTTAGGTAACTTTAAACCAATGCGCGGTTCGTATATCGACGACGGTGGTTTCCACTCAGTGTATATCTACTCATACAACCCTAACGATTACGGCTTGTATTGTATGGCAGGTAACGTGGCAGAGTGGACCAGCAATGCCTTCGACGAGTCTGCTTACGATTTTGCACACGATTTGAATCCGGATTATGTTTACGAAGCACAGGATAAAGATGCCAACGTGCTGAAGCGTAAAGTAATTCGCGGTGGTTCCTGGAAAGACGTAGGTTACTACCTGCAAACCAGCAGCAGAACTTACGAATACCAGGATACAGCGAAATGCTACATCGGCTTCCGTAACGTGATGACTTACCTGGGTAGGGATAAGAACGATGAGTTATAGGCTACGCTTCATCGGTACTGATACAAACACAACACACAAACAAATATCCACAAACACAAACAAAACAAATCACTAACTAAACAAACAACAAAGAGCTATGAGCAAATTACCTAAAGTAACCGGATTTAAAAAGTACTTACACTTAGCATCATGCTTTGGTGCTTCTATCGTAATCGTTGGGGCGTTATTTAAGATCATGCACTGGCCTGGTGCATCTGTGGCGTTGATTGCAGGACTTGGTACAGAAGCATTATTATTCGTTTTATTCGGTATTGATATTCCACACGAAGAGTACGACTGGTCGTTGGCTTACCCAGAATTGGGCGGCATGGGCGGTCATGAAGACGAGCACGAAGAAAGCGTAAAAGGAGGATTACCTATTTCTAATCAATTAGACGCTATGCTTGCTGAGGCCAAAATCGGTCCTGAACTGATCGAAAGCCTGGGTTCTGGTATGCGTTCATTAAGCGACAGCGCTTCTAAAATCGGGGATATCAGCAATGCCACTGTTGCAACCAACGATTATGTAGATAGCGTAAAAGCAGCTTCTAAAAACGTTTCTCACCTGGCCGATACTTACAGCAAAGCTGCAGATTCTATTTCGAGCCTTGCTGAATCTAATGACGCTGGTCACTCGATTGGCGAATCGTTGAACAGTGTTTCTAAAAACCTTTCAGCGTTAAATGCAACTTACGAACTGCAACTGCAAGGTTCACGCGGACACCTCGAAGCTACTGAGAAATTCTACGGTGGCCTCGCTGAGTTAATGAAAAACTTACATGACTCAGTTGACGATACGAAGAAATACAGACAAGAAATGTCTAACTTGTCGAATAACCTCACAGCGCTCAATACCATCTATGGTAATATGTTAAGCGCTATGAACTTCAACAAACAATAATCGTTATTGACAAACCAATTAGAAAAGTCCGGACAATGATCTGTAAAGATCGTTGCCGGGCTTATTAAAAACTTCACTAATCATTTAAACATATTATAATAGCACTATGGGAGGCGGTAAAGAAACACCTAGGCAGAAGATGATCGGTATGATGTACCTCGTACTCACGGCTCTTCTGGCGATGAACGTGTCCAAACAGATCTTACAGGGATATCTCTCTGTGAATGAGAGTTTGGAGAAAACACGCGACAACTTACAAACAAACAACAAATTGGTAACTGAGGCTTTCCGTACAACAATCGAAGGAAATCCAGGAGCCAAGCCATACTACGAACGAGCTGTAGAAGCTCAGAAAATGATCGACGATGTGTATAAATACATTGGTGATCTGCGCTCGCACGTGGTGAACGAAACCGAACAGCTTAAAAACATCAAAATCGCCGATACACTCAACCTGCGCAGGTCTGAAAAAATGGATGATTACGATATGCCAACCACTGTGTTGATCGGTTCTGAGCCAAAAACACCAAAAAAAGGTCCTAATACGGCTTCTGAACTGAAAGACAAAATGACCGGCTTGCATGATAAGCTCGTTGCTATGCTTGATCAGATGCAAAAAACAGAAGGCCAGCATTTATTGCAGGCTGACTACGAAGGCCTGAAAAAGAAATTGGGTTCTATCAAGCCAGTTGACAGTAAGCGTAAAGAAGACGGTGTTGAATACAACTGGGAGATGGATAACTTCTACCATTTGCCTTTAGCTGCCGTTTACACAAACCTTAACAAATTCCAATCTGACCTTAAAAACGTGGAGGCTGAGATCCTGCAAGTGTTCTCGGGTGCAAGCGGTAAATTGGCCATTAAATTCGACCACATCGTGGCTCGTGTGGTAGCGCCATCTTCATACATTCAGGCAGGTTCTCCTTATGAGGCAGATATCTTCCTCGCGGCTTCTTCTTCTAAATTAGGCCAAGGAGATATGGAGATCATCATGGGTGTTGACTCTGCTCAGGCTGCATCCGGAAGCAAAGGCACCGGATTAGTGCCATTGGTAAACGGTGAAGGCAAATACTCTGTAGGAACAGGCGGACAAGGTGAGCAAACGTATAAAGGCGTTATTAAATACAGAAATCCTGATGGTACGTTTAAGTACTATCCATTCCAGCAATCGTATATGGTTGCCGCTCCTTCAGTAGCCGTTTCTGCTGACCAGATGAAGGTATTCTACGCCGGTGTTGTGAACCCGGTAAGTATCTCTGCTGCTGGTGTAGCGCCTACCGACCTGGTGGTAAATGCCAGCGGTGCAGGTGCAAAATATATATCTAAAGGCGGTGGTAAATACGAGTTTACATTCGTAGGTACCGGAACCTGTAATATCTCCGTATCAGCTAAAACCAAAGATGGTACAAAAGCTCAAGGTCCTCCTGTCGCTTTCAAAGTAAAACCGTTACCAAAACCTGAATTGAAAGTGGGTGGTAAATTTGCTCCTCAGGAGCTGAAAAAAGGTGAAATTGCTTTGGTAAGTGGTTTAGGTGCCGGTGCTAATGGCTTCGAATTCCAGGCTAACTTTATCGTAATGTCTTACGAAGTTACCGGTAAAGCTAAAGGAAAGCTGGCCCAGGCTTCAGGTAATGGGAATAACCTGGCTGCCGACGCGCAAGCCATCCTGAAAGGCGCTGATGTGGGAACCAAGGTTTACATTGATGCCAAAGTAAAAGGCCCGGATGGAAAAATCAACTCAGTAACCTGCGGTATCAAGGTTACGAAGTAAGCGCTCTATTAACGTTTAAATTTTGTTACAATAAAAACTGAAATCATGGGAACTATAAAAAATGTGTTGTTGTTATCGGTTTTGCTTTTTTCATGTTTCTCTGCGAAATCGCAACAGAGTGTATTTCAGCCTGGCGATTACCGCGATGGAATCTATGATAAAGAAAACTCCATCAACAGGCGTTACATTCCTTACACACACCTTCGGGAAGCTGACGTGTCGTGGGAAAAACGTGTGTGGAGGAAAATCGATATGAGAGAGAAGCAGAACCAGCAATTGTATTACCCAAAAGAGCAGGTTGTTAGCAGAATTTCGTTAATGCAGCTGATCACCAAGTATGTATTGTCAGGCCAGATCATCGCTTTCAAAGACGAAGAATTCCTCGAGCCTCTTGAGCTTTCTAATATCCGTGCAATGATCGTGTTGCAGGAAGACTCTGCCGATGTGGAAGAGTTTGACTCAGACGGTAACTCTTATATGGTTAAAAAACCGGGTATCGTAGATTCAACCTGGATCTTCGAAAACTTTACTTCGCTTGAACTGAAAGAAGACTGGTTCTTTGATAAGCAAAAATCAGTATTAGAAGTACGCATCCTTTCCATGGGTTTCAATGTGTTGAAACCTAAAAAAGAGGATCTGGGTGAATACCCTATTTTCTATACCTATTTCCCTGCTTGTCGGCCGTTCTTTGCCAAGCACGAAGTGTATAACTGGAAAAACGATGCCGAGCGTCGTACATTTGAAGACATCTTCTGGAAAAGACAGTTCTCGTCGCGGGCCATCAAGGAAACCAACGTTTACGACCGGTCGATCGAGAATTATTCGAAAGGTATCGATGCGTTGCTTGAATCCGATCGTATCAAGAACGATATCTTTAAATGGGAACACGATTTGTGGCATTTCTAAGTCTAATAGTCTAAAAAAACCTCCTCTCGCAGGAGGTTTTTTTATGTGCAATAGAGACTGAATAGATAACCTATTTGATTATAAATAATACAACGAATGAAAGGTAATATGCGATATGCCTTTTCTGCAAGACCTTGGCAACATGCTGCCCCGGGAGGTTGGTACTTCGTGTCGCTTCCGCGCGATTTGGCTGGCGAGATCAGGCAGTTTCTTAAAGCCGAAGAGCAGGGTTGGGGTCGTTTGCCGGCAACGGCTAAAGTAGGACAAAGCGAATGGGAAACGGCGATTTGGTTCGATACAAAGCAGGAAACCTATCTGCTGCCTTTGAAGGCTGTCATCCGAAAAAAAGAGCACATCGGTACGGAACAAACCATGGATTTTGTAATTTGGCTATGAATGTTTTTAGTAAGTCAGACGCGATGAAATTTTTATACAATTATTTGCTATGGAGCATGGTAATGCTAAGTGCGCTGTTAACCCATGCACAGCAACCAGCCGATACTGTGCCGGCACATACCACATTTACATTGCAATCGCAGCCACTGGCCGAGGTGAGGGTGATCAATGTCTGGTTGCCTGATAACTATGTACAGGATGCCAAGCCGTTACCAGTATTATACATGCCCGATGGGGGCGTAAAGGAGGATTTTCCGCACATTGCCAATACCCTTGCAAGCCTTATCCGCACAGGTAAGATTCCACCGGTTATGTTGGTTGGGATTGAAAATACGCAACGCCGGCGCGACCTGACCGGCCCTACAGAGGTAGAGAAGGACAAAACGATCGCGCCTGTCGTGGGAGGCTCGGCACAATTCCGTGCGTTTATCGCATTAGAGTTGATGCCTGAGATCGAGCGGCGTTACCACACCAATGAAAAAAAGGCAATTATCGGTGAATCGCTTGCGGGGCTTTTTGTAACGGAAACGTTCCTGCTGGAACCATGCCTGTTTGATGTGTACATTGCATTCGATCCCTCGTTATGGTGGAACGGCGGCAAACTGTTGGGCGAAGCCCGGGCTTATCTCGATAAGCAATCACCATCGGGTAAGGCGTTTTGGTTCGCGGCCTCAGGTGCCAAAGATATTTATGGTAACGCGGGCAAACTGGCAACAGTTTTCAAAGAAAGGAATAGCCCGGGATTTTTGTGGGAATACCTGCCCGCGCGCAAAGAAAAACACCATACCATTTTCCGCGCCACCAAAGAAACCGGCTTGATCTGGGCCCTAAGTAAGCTGTAATTGTTCAATTGCTGCGCGCTTCGACGCAATGCAGGCCAGTTGCTATATACTGCTACGTGTTGGTGACAGACGAGCGTGTGCGTTGGTTGCGCCCCACGCAATAGAAAAGCCCCACCGGTGGGGCGGGGCTTTAACCAGAAAGCGCTTATTTGTTATTGATCTTTGAAAAGCGGGTATTTTTCCATCATGGTATTTACCTTAGCACGTATCTTCGCCAGTTCTTTGGCGTTGTCTTTGTTTCTCAGGGTTGCATCAATGAAATCAACAATTTTAAGACAATCTTTTTCTTTCAGCCCGCGGCTTGTAATGGCTGGCGTGCCGATCCGGATACCAGATGTAACGAATGGCGATTTGTCATCGAAAGGCACCATGTTTTTGTTAACTGTAATATCAGCTTCACCTAATGCTTTTTCCGCCTCTTTACCTGTGAGGTTTTTGCTGCGCAAGTCGATGAGCATGCAGTGGTTGTCGGTACCACCGGAGATAATCTTATAGCCTTTTTCAATAAGGGCTTTGGCCATGGTTTGCGCGTTTTTAATGACCTGCACGCAGTAGTGCATGTATTCGTCGCTCAGGCACTCGCCGTAGGCCACTGCTTTTGCAGCGATCACGTGCTCCAGCGGGCCGCCTTGTGTACCAGGAAATACACCCATGTCGAGACAAGCACTCATCATTTTCAGCTCGCCTTTCGGAGTCCGTTCGCCCATCGGGTTTTCAAAATCTTTGCCCATCATGATCATACCGCCGCGGGGTCCGCGCAACGTTTTGTGCGTAGTGGTTGTAACAATGTGGCAGTGAGGCAAAGGATCGTTGAGAATGCCTTTGGCAATGAGTCCGGAAGGATGCGAAATGTCGGCTAATAAAATGGCACCTACGCTATCGGCAATTTTACGCAAGCGCTCATAATCCCAATCTCTGGAATAAGCTGAAGCACCGCAAATGATCATTTTTGGTTTCTCCTTTTTGGCTGTAGCCTCGAGTGTATCGTAATTAACGCGGCCGGTTTTTTCCTCTACGCCGTAAAACGTAGCACGGTAGAGCTTACCGGAAAAGTTTACCGGGGATCCGTGTGTAAGGTGCCCGCCATGCGAGAGATCGAAGCCCAGGATTGTGTCGCCCGGTTTGAGGCAGGCAAGCATCACGGCTGCGTTGGCCTGAGCGCCCGAATGCGGCTGCACATTAACCCATGCAGCGCCGAAGAGTTCTTTCGCCCTGTCGATGGCCAGCTGCTCTATTTTATCTACCACTTCGCAGCCGCCATAATAGCGCTTCGCCGGAAGACCCTCAGCATACTTGTTCGTAAGCACGCTGCCCATGGCTTTCATCACCTGGTCGCTTACATAATTTTCGCTTGCAATGAGTTCTACGCCACGCGTCTGACGATTCTTTTCTTCTCGGATCAGTTTAAAGATAGCCGTGTCTTTTTTCATAAAATTTAAAAGTTAGTTTCTTGTTCAGTTTGGAATTTACGGTACAGGGCCGATGAGGCAATCATAAAAAAGGCAATGAGTGGCGACTGTGCGATACCCAACAACCAGCGGCTAAACGTGTACTCGTCGCCGTCGAGCCTGTTATGTGCCAGGTAATTGTAAAGCATGGATAATCCTGCTAAAATTAACAATAAAAGGTAGATATAGATCGTCCACCTGATAATTTTTTTGTGTGCAATCGTGAGCCGTAACGCCAATAGGGTTGCGCCAAGGTAAGCTGCATAAAAAAGAAGCGTAAGGAAGAACTTAGAATAATAAAGCGTACTGTAGTCGATGTCAGCAATGAAGTTGAGCGAGTCGGGCAACGGGAGTGCCGAGTGGCCGTAATACAATTTATAGAGCTGGTTGTTGATGTTCACAAACAGAAACTCTCGGCTGAATCCCAGAATAGCGAATACCATGATGAACAGGAGATATTTAGTTGCCTGCTTCACGGGTTGATGCTGTCGAAAACCTGTTTACCCAAAGCATCCAAAGGCCGAATACAGCACTGTAGGCAATAAATGTAAAGGTATAGGTGTGATTAAAATCGAGGTATTGGGGCGAATAGTAGGCAATGAGGGCGAGGCCAACAATGCGGATGATATTGATGAGGTAAACGAATAAGATACCTGCCGGAAGGTACCAGCGCTTTGCTGCTGTGTTTCCGGGGTATGCAATGATGAACACCGCAAACAGACACATCAGTGTAACGCCATTGCAGGGGCCGCCGATCCACACACCGGTAGAGCCGTCAATGCCAAATACCTGGAAGTCGTTTACCTCGCGGCTTGCAAATGTGTGATAGCCAAAAAGGTCGAGAATGCCTTTGCAGCAGTTGAGAATAAGGCGAATAAAAAGCTGATCGATAGTGGTATAACGTTTAATGATAAACTCATATACCAGGTAACAGGCCGTGTACAGAAACGATGCCTTTACAATAAAGAAGAGAAGGGTATTTGATTTGAGTTTGGTGTACATCTACAAAAAACCCCGCAAAAGCGGGGGATCTATAAAGCCGAATTCTTTTTCTTGCGTCTGTCATATAAGGTTTTGCCGCCATACAATGCGCCTGCAGCAATCAGGAGCGAGATACCGCCGTCAATCGGAACACATGGTGGTGGCCAACATCCCGGGCCACCAGATGGCGGGGGCGGAGCCGCTAAACATAATGAACTAAAACCTATAAAAAATACAGCCGATAAAATATATTTTGCGCTCATTATTTTTTGGTAATTAAACGGTAAATGTAAATAAAATAAATTGGAACAGCAATTGTAGTGTAAAAATCATGCCAAATATTTATATTTGTAACCTACAATAAATCCGTGGAGCAGAAAAAGAGCGGTACAGCCGTCAATATCAACGATCTTAAGGTAATCTGGCGGATAATCTCCAAAAACTGGTACATTCCTTTGCTCATTGTACCTATCTTTTACGTTATCGGTTATTTTTATGTTTACAAACTCACCAGCATTTCGCAAGCCTCGGTTGAGTTGTTAAAAACCAACGATACTTATTACAAGGACAATCTTATTACCGATAATAACCTCAACACGCAAACTTACATCGACAACTCGAACGAGATCCGTATCGTGAAATCGTTCGACCTCATGAAGGAAACGGTAGCGAAACTGAAAGACAGGCTTGAGGTATCGTACTACCTGGTTGGTCGTGTTAGAACAACCGAACAATTCACCGGCGTGCCTTTTGAAGTGAAGGTAAACTCGATGAACCCGGCCCTTAAAGAAAGTGCACTCGAAATCGAGATCGTGAACTACGATGAGTACCGGATGAAGTACCTCAAAAACGGGCTCGAAGAAATTAAGACCGGAAGATTTAACGAGAGTTTTATTGATGTTGATTTTAACTTGGAGTTGGCGCGAAGCGCTAATTTTACCCGCAACACATACGAAGAGCTCAAAACCCTGAAATATCAAATTGTGGTGCACGACCTCAACAACCTCGTGTATAGCTTTCAGCGGGCGCTCGACGTACAGAATCCCGATTATACGAACGTACTCGTGATCACACTCAATGATATTATTCCCGAACGCGCCGTACTGGTGCTCGATACGCTCTCCAAACTTTATATCAACAAATCGCTGAACTCGCGTTTTGAAATTAATGAGCGAACGATTATGTACATCGATAAACAGTTGGAAGAGGTGAGCCATGCCCTGAAAGAAGTGGAGGATACGATGCAGAATTATAAAAAGCAGAAAGCGATCCTGGACCTGGAATGGGAGAAAACAGATTTCCTCAACAAACTTTCTGAATTTGATGCGCAAAAGTCGAAACTGAAATTGAAGATCGGAGCTATCAACGATCTTGAGAAATACATCATTGAAGATAAGGATCCGCAATTTCTCCCACCCAATGTATTTATTGTAGATAGCGATCCATTCCTTGTATCGTCGGTGGGTGAATTGTACTCTTCACAAATCAAGCTCAATCAAGCTTTCGGTTTCTTGAAAGAAAGCAATCCTAATGTGACGGAGATCAAGCAAAACATCAAACGCCTGAAGCAAAATATCCTGGTGTACCTGGAGAATACACGCAACGCGACCTATAAAGTCATTGAAAATGTGAACGGTCAGATAGCCAGCTACATTTATGAGGTAAAAAATATTCCGCAGAAGCAACAGGACATCCTCAATATTCAGCGCCGTGTGGTGGTAAACGAAGAACTCTACAACTTCCTGCTCGAGCGCCGTGCCAACACCAAAATTTCAAGGGCCTCAATCGTGCCTGAGATCAAGATTATCGACAGTCCGCGCGACCTTGGCGTGGTAAGTCCTGACAAACCAAAAATTATTTCTTCTTATGTCACGATTGGTTTTGTCGCGTCCATCATTATCATTATGGTTCGCTTCATGTTCTTTACCACCATTCAATCGGTGGAAGAACTCAAGGAAAAAACATTCTTACCGGTTATCGGCGATTTGCCACAACAAAAAGAAGTGGCCGATAAAGGCATTATTGTGGAAGACAAGCCTACCAGTTATTTGGCTGAGGCTTTCCGCACATTGCGTACCAACCTACAGTATGTGTTCCTGAATTCCAATAAGAAAACCATACTCTTTACTTCCAATGCCCCGGGCGAAGGCAAAACGTTTACAACTATCAACATTGGAGCTATTTTGGCTAAAGGCGGCAAAAAGGTTGTTATGCTGGAGTTGGATCTCCATAAGCCAAGGATCCAGAAAGCGCTCGAAATGAACGCTGAAAAAGGAGTAAGCACGTATATTATGGGTAGTAATACCCTGGAAGAGATTGTGGCTCCTACACTGGTGAAGAACCTTTACACCATTCTCTCGGGACCTATTCCACCAAACCCGTCGGAATTGGTTCTTTCTGAAAAACTCAAAGATATTATTGATTTTGCCAAAGAGCATTACGATTATGTTTTGATCGATACGCCACCTGCCGGTTTATTGTCTGATGCCTTATACCTAATGCAATATTCAGATATCAATATTTTTGTATCGCATACGAAGTACGCTAACAAACAAGTGTTAAATCTTTTCCACAAGCTCATTAAAGACAATTCTATTAAGGATGTATATTTAGTTCTCAACGGTATTAAACGCCGTAAGAACAAGTACTACTACTCAAAATACGGCTATGGCTATGGTTACGGATACGGCTATGGCTACGGTTATGGTAAATCCTGAGGAAACGTGTTTTCTTCAGGATTGTTCGGGTTCCCGGCTGTGACCGAGGTGGCGAAGCTATGTACAAATGGTAAACTGGTATGTAATATATGTAAAGGTGAGGCACGAAAAGAAAGTGGTGCAGAAGCTTATGGATAAGCATATTCAAGCCTATTCGCCTGTAGTGAAAAGGCTCCGGCAATGGAGCGACCGGAAAAAGTGGGTAGAATTCCCGATGATCAGCGGCTATGTGTTTGTGAAAGCAGACCTCAGCGAAAAAGAAAAAATTCTGTCGGACGCAGCCATGTTGGGCTTTGTGAAATTTGAAGGAAAAGAAGCAATCATTCCACAGCGCGAGATCGATATCCTGCGGTCCATAGAACTTACTGGTTTTGACGTGTCACAGGAGGCGGGTACTTTCGGTGTGAACGATCAGGTAGAGATCAGTCAGGGTTATCTCAAAGGCCTCATCGGAACGGTAGTGCAGATCCAGAACGAAGAATACCTTGAGATCGAGCTCGACAGCATCCGGCAATCCATCAAGGTAAAGGTGCCGAAACAGATCCTTAAAATGCGAAAAGCGAAAACTCTCAATAAACTGAAATGATTGTTATTATAGATTACGGCATAGGCAACCTCGCGTCCGTACTCAACATGTTTAAAAAGATAGGCGTTGCAGATGTGAAAATATCTGGCAGAGCTGAAGATATTGAGGCCGCCGATAAGCTGTTGCTTCCCGGCGTTGGCGCTTTCGATGCAGGGATGAAACATTTGGAACAATCGGGCTTGTTGCCGGTGCTCAACCGGAAAGTACTGGAGCAAAAGACGCCCATCCTCGGCATCTGCCTTGGCATGCAATTGCTCACGCGCTGGAGCGAAGAAGGCCAGCTCCCGGGCCTCGGCTGGATAGATGCTGAAACCCTGAAGTTCAATCCCGATCCAGCATTGAAATTGAAAGTGCCGCACATGGGCTGGGATTACATTCAGGTGAAGCGGGAGAATAAATTGGTGGACACAGAAAGCCGCAACAGATTTTATTTCGTTCATTCGTATTATGTGAAATGTTTCGATGAAGCGCAAAGTTTAGCTACCAGCCATTACGGGCAGGATTTTACCTGTATGGTAAATAAAGACAATATTTTCGGTGCCCAGTTTCATCCGGAAAAAAGTCTGAAATTCGGAATGAGTATATTAGAAAATTTTTCTAAATTATAATGGCCCTCAAACGCATCATGCCCTGCCTGCTTTACGATGGAGTAGGTTTAGTAAAAACGGTAAAATTTAGAAACCCGTCTTACATTGGCGACCCTATCAATGCCATAAAAATCTATAATGAAAAAGAGGTAGATGAACTTATTTTGATAGACATCAACGCCTCGAAACAAAAACGCAAACCGAATTTTGATAAAATTGCCGATATGGCCAGCGAGGCCTTTATGCCTTTTGCGTACGGAGGTGGTGTAAAAACATTCGACGATTTTGCAACCCTCTATAAAATCGGAATCGAAAAGGTAGTGGTAAATTCACTCATTCAGGAAAACCCGGAAGTCATAAAAAAAGTAGTAGCCCATTACGGCGCCCAGGCAGTAGTGGCGTGTATTGATTTTAAAAAACCGTTGTTCGGTGCCAAAGCACCGTATTCATACATGGGATATAAAATAAAACAGGATCTTTCAGAATACGCCCGCTATCTGGCTAACGATTTGGGAGTAGGGGAACTGATGCTGTACAGTGTGGATAACGACGGCACTTGGGAGGGGTTTGATAACGAAATTATAAAACGCCTTATTCACGAAGTAGAAGTGCCGGTTATTGCCTGCGGCGGATGTGGTAACATTGATCATCTCAAAACAGTATTGTACGATGTAAATGCCAATGCTGCGGCTATCGGTAGTATGGCGGTTTACAGTAAAAAGGGAATGGGTGTACTGATTAATTTCCCGAACCGCGAATCGGTTATTAAAGAATAAAATACGTGTCTTCAACAAATACTAATACCGACTGGGATCTGATAGTTAAACCGCAAGGTGCTTTTTTCAGACTGAATCTGAAAGAACTCTGGGCTTACCGCGATTTAATTATCCTGATGGTAAAACGGGACTTAACCGCATTGTATAAGCAAACTATACTCGGACCTGTTTGGATGTTTTTACAGCCGCTGTTCACCACATTACTCTATACATTTTTATCCAAACAGGCTCAGTTTAAAACCGACAGCTTGCCACCGTTGTTGTTTTACCTCATCGGTCAAACTTACTGGCTGTATTTTGCCGAGTGTTTTACCAAAACCTCCAATACCTTTATTGCTAATGCTTCTGTATTCGGTAAAGTGTATTTCCCGCGCCTAGTTATGCCCGTATCGGTGATTGTGTCTAATTTGATTCGTTTGGGTATTCAAATGCTGATGATGTTGTGTGTTTATGGTTATTACCTCGCTACCACAAACGATCTTCATCCGCAGTATGGCTTATTGGCGCTTCAGCCTTTTTTGATTGTGTTGTTAGGACTGTTTGCCTTGGGCCTCGGCGTTTTGTTTTCAGCCGTCACTACCAAGTACCGCGATTTTTCGTTTCTGCTGGGTTTCGGACTTCAGCTCTTTATGTTCGTAAGCGGCATTGTGTTCCCTGCATCCACCTTCAGTGAAAAGACTCGTTTTGTATTAATGATGAACCCGGTGATGTCGGTAACAGAAGCCATCAAATTTGGATTAACCGGACAAGGATATTTTTCACCTTTACATCTGGGTGTGGCAGTAGTAGTGGTAATACTTGTCCTCTTTTTTTCCATTATGGTATTTAACCGTACCGAACGCACCTTTATGGATACAGTGTAATGAGCCGCAAGGTTATTGAAATAACGCAATTAGGAAAGCAATACCGTTTAGGACAGGTAGGAACCTCCACGTTATCCGACGATTTTAAACGCTGGCTGTACCGCGTCAGAGGAAAGGAAGACCCTTTCTTAAAGGTAGGAGAAACCAACGATCGCACAAAAAAAGGAAATTCAGAATACGTATGGGCTTTACGCGATATTAATTTTTCAGTAAATCAGGGTGAAGTGGTGGGTATCATCGGAAAGAATGGCGCAGGAAAATCTACCTTGTTAAAAATACTATCGCGCACCACAACGCCCACAACGGGAGAATATAAAATAAAAGGACGGGTAGCCTCCTTACTCGAAGTGGGGACTGGTTTTCACCCCGATCTTTCGGGAAGAGAGAATGTGTTTTTAAACGGCGCTATCATGGGCATGAGTAAAGCGGAAATCCGCCGGCAGTTCGATGCTATCGTGGATTTCAGCGGGGTAGAGCGCTATATTGATACACCGGTAAAACGCTATTCTTCGGGAATGTACGTACGGCTGGCGTTTGCCGTTGCCGCGCATCTGGAACCCGAAATATTAATTGTAGATGAAGTATTGGCCGTAGGCGATCAGGAATTTCAGGATAAGTGCCTCGGTAAAATGAAGAGTGTAAGCGGGGAAGGAAGAACCGTATTATTTGTAAGCCATAACATGGCGGCTGTAAAAAGTCTTTGCAAGCGTACCATTGTAATGCGTAACGGGCAGGTGCATTTCGACGGGGGCGTAACAGAAGGAATAGCGAAATACCTCGAAGCCCTTAACCCCTCGCTGAACAACGGAACTATTGAACCGCATCACCGTACCATCAATGCAGGTAACGTATTTATACGCCATCTTAAATTGGAGAACGAAGAATTTAGTAATGGTAACAGCATCTATTTTAATAACCCGGTTCATATTTCTATGGATATTGCGTTTGAAAAAGATCTGAACGATGTGTTACTTGATGCCAGAATCAGCAGCAACGATGGCATAGAATTATTCCATAGTATGACACTTTACGGAAGTGATTTATTACAGGTAAAAAAGGGAATGTTGAAAGCCCGTGTTATACTGGAGAATCGCTTACAGCCGGGTAAGTACTTTATCAGTCTGGGTGTGCACCTCAGCGATGGCGCTACTCAGGATTATCTTGAAAATGTGTTGGAGATAAATGTCCTGAATGTGACCAACACCAGCGAAAAAGGACTGATTTACGATTTTAAACTGGGCTATGCCCGAATGAATGCCAACTGGCAAATAACGAATTAATGATGAGTACAACCTTTATCCCCTTGGCGAAGCCTGATATTCAGGAACAGGATATTGCACTGGTTAATGAGGTACTACGCAGCGGTATGCTTGTACAGGGCAAATACGTTGGGGAGCTCGAAACAACATTTGTCAGAGAAACAGGCGCGGCTTACGCTTCAGCGGTAAGTAATGGCACGGCAACGCTTCATCTGGCGCTGGTAGCATTGGGTATTAAACCGGGCGATGAGGTCATTGTACCTGCTTTTTCTTACATGGCTACCGCCAATGTAGTAGAGTTGGTTGGCGCCAAACCGGTATTTGTAGATATTGATCTGGCTACATTTAATATTGATGTCGCTAAAATAGAATCTGCTATTACGCCGCAAACCAAAGCCATTATCCCTGTTCATGAATTTGGTTTGGCCTGCGACATAGAGGCCATTGTAAATGTTGCCAACAAACACAAACTCTATGTGATCGAAGATGCGGCCTGCGCGCTTGGCGCTTTCTATAAAGGAAAACACGTAGGGTCATTTGGTGATTTCGGATCTTTTTCTCTGCATCC
>DAIUED010000032.1:0-17457 GCA_036845295.1 Bacteroidota bacterium | reverse complement strand
CGCGGGTGAGCGAGTCGAGGCCTGCAATTGAAAACGTATCTTGTGCCCAAACCGGAGCCTGTATCATCGTACAGAACAGTATGTAGTAAATTGCTTTCATGATGTTGATTCGAATAAAGCAATGATACAGAAATACAACGGGTTGCGGATAATTCACGCAACGATAAAATGCTGCGCATCGCATTCCTAAATGTGGGCAACTGTTCGCCACACCAATCAACGACTACCCAAAACAGATTAATTGAAGCTGATTGTCTTGTCTGTGGGGATGAATGGATTTTTAATTGAAATTCAATTTATTTTTCACATCCACATAGTGGCTGGCTTGTCGCAGACGCTTGGCCAGCACAGGAACTATAAATTCTTCGAGCTGGAGATTGAACTTTTGCGACTCGTTATTCAAAGCGAGTAATGTGGACGCAATAAACTCCTTGATCGTATCATAATCGCGTTTCACAGAAGCCATGGCTTCGGCAGAAAGATCATCGCTGTATTGCCAGGAGTCGATTTCGAAGCTGATGATATTGGTTTTTACGCTTACCGGCAGACTGAGGCTCACATAACCCAGGTTAAATGGATCGCATTTCAAGAGTTCCGGATCTCCGTTGATCATTAAGGTGTATTCTACAAAACACCGGTTGCCGCGGGCATCAGGCTTGTTGAGCAGATCTACAACCTTATCCTCAAAAGAGATATCTATGGGAAGAAGAGAATAGGCTTTAACGAGTTTCCGGGTGAGTTCCTCAAATTGATGCTTATACATCAACACCTCCACATCGCTCATCGATTCGATGCTTTTGGTAATGGAAGCAAGGCGTAAATAGGCGTAGCGGCTAAAAGGAAGCTGGCCGAACAAATGAAATGCAGTCATGGCTCAAAGGGCTTAAAGTACATTCCATTAAACCCAAATTCCACACATTTATTTACAAGGTTTATCTAAAAACGCCTGCTATTAGTCGTTAATAGAGCCGTATTCATTTTCTGATTATTTCTCTAAGGCTTCTTTCACCAGCTGGTTCGCCATTTTAGGGTCAGCTTTGCCTTTGCCGGCTTTCATGACTTCGCCTACAAACAAGCCCAGCAGGTTTGTTTTTCCGCCTTTGTATTCAGCTACTTTTTCGGGGTATTTAGCAATAGCCTGGTTCACCAGTTCCTGCAGGGCACCGGTGTCGTTGCTTTGCAGAATATCCAGGCGTTCCGCAATACTTAGCGGTGTAGCGTCCGGGTGAAGCATCAGCTCGGGAAATAGCTTTTGGGTAGCCGCTGCATTACTGATTTTGCCCTCGTCGATCAGCGCAATCAGCGCGGCAATTGCTGCTGGTTTTACCGGGAATTGCTCAATCGCAATGGCATTTTCGTTCAGGTAAGATTTGATGCTGCCCATCATCCAATTGGCAGCCGCCTTATAATTTTTGGTATGCGTGGTAAGCTCGTTGAAATACAAGGCCAGGCCTTTGAGGTCGGTCAGGTTGTAAGCATCGTACTCGGAGAGACCATATTCTTTGGTGAATTTCCTGAACAGATCAGAAGGCAATTCCGGCATGATGGCTTTTACGTTCTCAATATAATCTTGCGTAACCATTACCGGTTGCAAGTCCGGTTCTGGAAAGTAGCGGTAGTCGTTGGCATTCTCCTTGCTGCGAAGAGCAAAAGTGCTGCCGTTCACGGCATCGAAGCTGCGGGTTTCCCCTGCAATTTTTTCCCCGGCTTCTATCAGATCTATCTGGCGTTTGATCTCGAAATCAATGGCGCGCTGCACGTTCCTGAAAGAGTTCATGTTCTTCACTTCCACTTTTTTGCCATATTCGGTAGCGTCTTTGAGCATCACCGAAATATTGGCATCGCAGCGCAGCGAACCTTCTTCCATATTCCCATCGCAGATATCGAGGTAGCGCACCAGTTTACGGATTTCCGTCAGGTACACATAGGCGTCGTCGCCACCTGTAAAATCAGGTTCTGTAACGATCTCCAGCAGCGGCGTACCGGCGCGGTTCAGGTCAATGAGCGATTCGAAAGGGTCGATGTCGTGCATACTCTTGCCGGCATCTTCTTCCATGTGTATGCGCGTGAGCCGAATGCGTTTTTCAAGGCCGTCTTTCAGCTTGATATCTACATAGCCGTTGGTGCAGATCGGTGTTTTATCCTGAGTGATCTGGTAACCTTTTGGTAAATCGGCGTAAAAATAATTTTTGCGGGCAAATTGGTTTTCCTCACGGATGTCAGAATGTGTGGCAATGCCCAGCTTCACGGCAAATTCAATGGCGCGTTTATTTACCTTTGGTAAGGTGCCGGGGTGCCCGAGTGTGATCACGCTGACATTGGTGTTTGGCATCGCACCGTATTCAGCAACATCGCTGCTATACATTTTGGTTTTGGTGAGTAATTGGATGTGGCATTCGAGGCCGATCACTGCTTTGTATTTATCGTAAACTGACATAGTTGTCCTTCAAAAATTGAAGTTCAAAGATAGGGAATTATCAGGAATTTGATACATTTGCAAGTATGCGCTCCCTCATTTTAATTCTTCTTTGTGTGGCGGTGCTTCCCGCCTTTTCGCAGGATTCTTTGCGGGGAAAACATTATAAAGTGCGCTTTTCCGTTCAGGCAAAGTATGAGGGAACTGTTTTCAACTATCTGAATGTATCTAATGAAATAAATCAATATAAAACCTATGACGCTGGCTTTTATGCCAGATATGAAAGGAGAGTGCAATCAGAAAATCTTCTTAACCCGGAAATTAAAATGGATTTTGAATTGCCCTTTTGGTTAAAAATAACCTGTGGCGCTCATTACAACAGGTTGAAGTATTCAATAAGAGTACCGCGCTATAAGTACAGCAGTATTAATATCTATGCGCCGGGAAGTACATCTGCTAGCAATACCGTTACTGGTACATCGTCAAGCAGCACACACGTAGGATACAATGCGGATGAAAGCGAAGTGAACTGGATCAGCACATTCGTGGGTTTTGGAATTTCAAAACAATACAAGGACTTTAATTTTGATGCAGATTATTCTTTCGCGTTAAATAAAGTAACCGATGCTTATACGAAACGACGGATTTATGATCTGGATAATAACCAAAAGGGGACGCAATTCTTCATGTTTATGGAAGATTATCTCAGACAAAGAGATAACGTGTTTTTTACCCATCAGTTTAGCTCTGCGTTTTCTTACAGGTTATATAAACATCTTCATGTAAAAGCAGGGTTTCAATACTCGAAAGCAGATAGCACCATAGAAGATAGAACGTATAAGCACTACTCCGTGTTTAAGCACATGAGATCTTATGCCTTTATTGCCGGAATTGTTATTTCTCGGCTTTAGTTTTAATAAACTTTACCAGGTCGTCGATCACGTATTGCGGGATGTGTCCCGGAACTTCATACTCCGAAGGCTCCGAACGGGTTTCCCCTTCCAGAAAGAGGTGGTTGAGTTTCGGGAATAGTTTAAATTGAACATTCGGATTACCGTTCAATGCTGTTTTCCAGGCTTCGAATTCCTTCACCGTCACCTGGTAATCGCGCCCGCCATTTACAATAAAAACAGGTAATGTCAAACGTTTGGCGGTGGCAACCTGGTCGTAGCGAAGAACGCTTTTCCAGTAGGTAGCGCTCGCACCCATGAGCATAGCCCTCGGCATTTTGTTGCTGAGTCCGGGAGACTTGATCTTGTCAACCATCCATTTTACCGACGTGAGTTGCATTTGTTCGGCGTTTGTAATGGTATCGTCGAGCATGGCAATATACTCTACCTGTTGCGGAATGATATCCACCAGGTTCGTTGCCGGAGCAGCCATCATCACAATGCCTTTAATTTCCGGGCACAAAGCGGCAATTTTAGGCGCACACATCGCGCCCTGGCTATGTCCCACTATGTAAATGTGTGTTGTATCCACAAAGGTGAATTGTTTGGCGGCACGCACCGCGTCAATGGCATCGTAAACCGTTTCGTCTTCAATGGTCATGCTGTCGTTCATGAGCGCCGAATCGTACTGATAGGTAAAGGTGCGCTTATCATAACGCAGGCTCACAATGCCTTGCTGGGCTAAGCCTTGTGCCAGGTCGCGAAACACTTTGTTGGGCCCGATGCTTTCGTCGCGGTCGGAAGGACCTGAGCCGTGAACGAAGATTACCACGGGCGATTTTTGTTTACTCGTATCGCCATAGGCAATGTTAGCACCCAGCCTGAGGCCGTCGCGGGTTTTCACCTCGGCACTCCAATCGGTTACTTCGGCAAAGCCTTTGTAACCTTGCAGTCTGTATAGCGGCGTTTCAGTGAAGGCGTCGAAGGCAAACTCTTCGATTTTTCCTTTGGGATTTAATACCACGTAAAGCATTTGTTTCTCCGTGCCGAAATCAATCCCCATGGCGATCCGTTTTTTAAAACCGTAATCTTCATCCTCTATCTTGAGTAGTTTTTTGACAGGGCCCAGATCACGCAAGTCGTTTTTGTATTGCTGTTGCTGGCCAAATGTTACCAGTTTCAGAATGCCGGTGGTGTCGAATAGGGCATCCAGTTTGGCATAATCTTTTGCTTTCATGTAGCCGAAAATCTTCTGCGACAACTGCTGGGTACTTTGGGCCTTGATAGTCAGGCCGAAAGATGTTGCCAGCAAGGTAACGGTGAACAGGCGGAATAGCTGCATTTTTAGTATATTTATAGGGTAAATTTACGCTTTTTGATCCCTAAAATCACCATAGATAAAATTATCGACGCTGCACGCGTGGAAGAGGTTATTGGCGATTTCATTACCCTGAAAAAGCGAGGCGCCAACCTACTTGGTCTGTGTCCTTTTCATGGAGAAAAGTCACCGTCATTTACGGTATCGCCGGCCAAAGGTATCTACAAGTGTTTCGGTTGTGGCAAGTCGGGAACGGCCGTCAACTTTATCATGGACCATGAAAGCCTGAGCTATCCGGAAGCCCTGAAATACCTGGCAAACAAGTACGGCATAGAAGTAGTGGAGAAAGAAGTGAGCGTGGAAGAAAAAGCCTTGCAAAACGAGAAGGAAAGCCTTTACATCGTGATGCAGTATGCGCAAAAGTACTTTACAGACCTGTTGATGAACGACGACCTGGGACGGTCAGTTGGTTTAGGTTATTTCAAAGAACGTGGCTTTACACAAGCCATCATTGATAAGTTTCAGCTCGGTTACAGTTCCGAGGAACGCCGCCGCTTTTCGGAAACGGCCGTGAAAAATGGCTACCGTCCTGAATACCTCGTGAAAACGGGGATGTCCATTCTTTCCAACAATCACGTGGAAGGTAGCCCAATTACAGTTGCTGATATTTTCGACCGTTATACGGGGCGTGTGATGTTTCCCATCCACAACATTTCAGGAAAGGTGATCGGCTTTGGCGGGCGCATCCTTACGAGCGACAAGAAGATGGCCAAGTACATCAACTCGCCGCAAACCGATATTTACGATAAAAGTAAGACGCTCTATGGCTTGTTCCAGGCCAAGAAAATGATTGTGCAGGAAGACAATTGCTACCTGGTAGAAGGCTATACCGATGTGATCTCGATGCACCAATCGGGGATCGAAAATGTAGTGGCTTCGTCGGGTACCTCGCTAACGGTAGAGCAGATCAAGCTCATACACCGGTTTACGAAAAACATCACGATTTTATATGATGGTGATTTTGCCGGTATTAAAGCCAGTTTCCGCGGTATTGACTTGATCCTGGAAGAAGGTATGAATGTGCGCGTGTTGTTATTTCCTGATGGCGATGATCCGGATTCGTATAGCAAAAAAGTAACGAACGAAGCGTTCAAGGAGTTCATCAAGCACAACAGCAAAGACTTTACTTCCTTTAAAACAAGCCTGCTTTACGAAGAGGTAAAGAACGACCCGATACGGCGGGCAGATCTGATCAAGGATATTGTAGAAAGCATATCGGTTATTCCGGATGCCATCAACCGCTCGGTATATGTAAAAGAATGCTCGCGCATCATGGACATCAGCGAGCAGATCCTGCAGGTGGAGATCAATAAGCTCATTCGTAAAAAAGCTGGAAAACAGGCTGGTCCGGGATCCCATTCAAATACAACTAACAATTTCAAGCCGAAATCAAATCATCCGAATCCAAACTATCCGGATAACGGCGAGCCTTATCCCAGTGATCTGGACCTTATCCCGGAAGAGTTCCGAGATAAGGAAGAGGAAGCAAAGGATGCGATCCTGGATGGGGAAGAACGCGAGCTGCTGCGCATGATGATGCAGTATGGTAACGTATTGGTAGAGGTGGAAGCCGAAGATACCGACAACGTGCAGCAGTCGTTCCAACTGACGGTTTGCGAATTCGTGATTTTTGAAATGTGGCGCGACGATCTGCAATTTCTGAATCCGGTGTACCAAATGGTGATGGAAGAGTTTCACCATGAGTTGGAAAAAGGCAACATTCCAACCATGCATACCTTTATAAACCACACCAATCCGGCCGTTGCGCAAGTCGCCATCGACATCGCTTCTTTCTCAGAAACGGCCAGTGCGGGTTGGGAAAAGTTTGGCGTGGCAGTACCTTCCGAGATATATGCCATTAAAAAAGGGATTGAACATCAGCTTTTCAGCATGAAAGAAAAGCGCCTGGCGATGATCCTTAAAGATGCCAAAGAGCTGCTGAAAGTAGCTGATCCGTTTGAGAACCAAAACGTTTTTGAATTTGTGATCATGCTGGAGCACCAGAAAAAGCGTGTCAACAAGATCCTTGGTCGCACCGTGATCCGCTAGCCGGCTGACCCGCGCTGCCCGTTTATCGCTTAAGTCCCTCAAATCGCATCGCCCGGCTCATCTCTTTTAAGGAAGAAATGTGTATTTTCGCAGCGATGAAAAACGTGGCCATATTTGCTTCGGGAGAAGGAACGAATGCAGAGAACATATTCAAGTATTTTCTGAACGACAAACGAATCAAAATTAAGTTGGTGGTTACAAACGTGGATACCGCCGGAGTGATCAGGCGGGCAGAGGCTTACAAGAAGAATGTGCAGATCGTGAGCAAGACAGCCTTATATGAGTACACCGATCAGCTGATCGAATTCTTGAAAACGGAAGAGATCGACATCATCGTGCTGGCAGGGTTTCTGCTGAAGATCCCGGAAGCCTTTGTGAAGGCATTTCCCAATAGCATTGTCAATATTCATCCTGCGCTGCTTCCCAAATTTGGGGGAAAAGGCATGTATGGCATGCATGTGCATAAAGCTGTGATCGCCCAGGGAGAAACAGAAAGCGGCATTACCGTGCATTACGTGAACGAAGAATACGATAAAGGCGAAGTGATCTTGCAAGCCAAATGCACGATCGATGCCAGCGACACGCCCGAAACACTGGATAAAAAAGTAAGGGCGCTGGAGTTGGAATATTTTCCTAAAGCGATCGAGAAAATCATTTCTTAACAGAGACACGGGGACGCTGCTTTTGTTCCAGGCATTTGTGTGGTTGGCTTTGGCACGGCTGGCTTCGAGAGCCTCAGCCGCCGTGCTTTTTTGCTTCAAATTGGTTGTGTAGTTGATTTCGGGAGCCTCGGCGGCTGCGCTCTTTGATCCAACTTAGTTTTGCAGCTAGCTTCGGGAGCCTCAGCCGCTGCACAGGCGTAGATCTTTTGGTGGCTAACTTTGGGAGCCTCAACCGCTGTGCAAGCCTAAATCTTTTGGTGGCTGAGGCTCTCGAAGCCCCAAAAGATGAGAGCGGCAGCCCGGTTCGGCCCTCGCCGGATGTGCTAAAAAATCAATTTAAGTATTGTTCCAAACGAAAACCTTGACAGCACGGCTGGCTTCGAGAGCCTCAGCCGCCGTGCTTTTTTACTCCAAATTGGGTGTGTGATTTCGAGAATCTCAGCCTCCGCGCAAGCGTAGATCTTTTGGTCGCTAACCTCGGGAGCCTCAATCGCTGTGTAAGCGTAAATCTTTTGGAGGCTGAGGCTCTCGAAGCCCCAAAAGATGAGAGCAACAGCCCGGTTCGGCCCGCGCCGGATGTGCTAAAAAATCAATTTAAGTATTGTTCCAAACGAAAACCTTGACAGCACGGCTGGCTTCGGGAGCCTCAGCCGCCGTGCTTTATGCTTCAAATTGGTTGTGTGATTTCGAGAGCCTCAGCCGCTTCACAAGCGTAATTCTTTTGGTGGCTAACTTTGGGAGCCTCAGCCGCTGCACAGGCGTAATTCTTTTGGTGGCTGAGGCTCTCGAAGCCCCAAAAGATGGAAGCGGTAGCCCGTTTCAGCCCGCACCGCCCATCGGACTGACAGAAGATTTGGTGGGTTCAGCGGCCTTCGCTTTTCCAGCGCTTATAGCAGTCCATCACGCGCGCATAAAGATCGTAACCGTCGTGGGTTAGAATAAAATCGTCGCTCAGGTAGTAGCAGTATTTTCTGAACTTTTCGAAATCGATTTGCTCGTCGCCGGTGAGTTTGCGAAGTGTTTCGGCATTGAATTTTTTAGCAACTTCTTCCCGCACGAAGATCTCTTCGAAGATGCGTGCCAACTTGCGCTGCTCGCGGCCTTTCTGACTCAACTGCATATAAAGAGCAGTGATGGGGCTTTGCATAGCATTAACCGCTGTGGTTTTGGAGTGATCGATCACCCGTTTCATGTAATCGCGCTCATAGGGCTTGATCTTAAAATCGCTTACCACGACCTGGTTGAGCTTATATTGCGTTTCGATCATCACCACTTTGCATTCTTTATAAACGGCTGTTATGAGCTTGGCGGCAGGTACTTTGAGGCGCACGTAGCCCACAAACGAAAAAATGATGGAGTCTTTATCGCCGGCTGCTACCGAAAAATGGCCGTTGCCGTCGCTCATCTGGCCTTGGCCCGTCGTGGCATTGATCACGTAAACAAACGGCATAGGCGTGATGCTGTCGGGCTCGGTAACGATGCCTTTAATCAATGTTTGGCTGTAGCTGCCAAAAGTGAGGAAACAAAATGCCAGGAAAAAAATATGGACGTTTTTTTTCAAAAATACCCGCGGGTTAGCTCTCTCTCAAATATAGGCACTTATTCACAGATCGTTGATAATTTAACCTTTTTTATAGGCGGATTAGTCGTAAATTTAGAGCTCTGAAATTCCATGGATAACTTTATTGTATCGGCCCGGAAATACCGTCCTCAGCACTTCAACACGGTGGTGGGGCAGAGCCATATTACCAATACATTAAAGCAAGCCATTAAAAACGGAAAGATCGCACAGGCTTACCTGTTCTGCGGTCCGCGTGGTGTTGGAAAGACCACATGCGCCAGGATCTTCGCAAAAACGATCAACTGCACCAATCTCACGCCCGAAGGCGAGGCTTGCGACGCCTGTGAATCCTGCGTATCGTTCGATTCCGGCGCATCACTCAATGTGTACGAACTCGATGCGGCATCTAACAACTCTGTAGAGGATATTCGTAACCTGGTAGATCAGGTGCGTTTCGCGCCGCAGCTGGGCGATTATAAAGTATATGTGATCGATGAGGTGCACATGTTGTCGAATGCGGCATTCAATGCCTTTCTAAAGACATTGGAAGAACCGCCCAAGCATGCCAAATTTATCCTGGCTACTACCGAAAAACACAAAATCATTCCTACGATCCTGTCGCGCTGCCAGGTATTCAGCTTCAACCGCATCAAGCCCGAAGATATTACTGAACAGTTGGCGCACATCGCCGGCAACGAACATATAACCTTTGAACCTGAGGCGCTGAGCGTCATTGCCCAAAAAGCGGATGGTGGTTTGCGCGATGCCTGTTCGATCTTCGATCAGATGGTGACGTTTACCGGAAACCACCTGACCTACAAAGCCGTGGTGGAAAACCTTCACGTGCTCGATTACGATTACTATTTCAAGCTCACGGATGCGGCTCTCAACAACCGCTTGCCGGAAGTAATGGTGACGTTTGACGACATCCTCAAAAAAGGCTTCGATGGCCATAACTTCATCATTGGTTTTGGCGAGCACCTGCGTAACCTACTGGTGAGCAAAGATCAATATACCGTTCAAATCCTGGAGGTGAGTGAAAGCCTCAAACAGCGTTTTGCGCAACAGGCGCAGCTATGCCCAACACCTTTCCTGCTGAAGTCGCTGGCAGTGATCAATAAATGCGACATACATTACAAGTCGGCAAAGAATCAGCGCCTGCAGGTAGAAATGGCGCTGATGCAGATCAGCTATCTCAACGCCGCATCCCAGGATGCGGAAAAAAAAAATGAGTTAAGCGCAGGTTTTGCTCTTCCAGCCGAAACCCAAAGTCTTCCGCAAACACCGGTTGCCAAATTTTCGAGCCAACCTGTCGTTCAAACCAGCAACAAGCCGGTTGTGGGCTTTAGCGAACTCCGCATCAAATCACAGTTCATGTTGCAGGACAACGGCCGCCAGGGCCAGCCTGTGGTAGAAACGGCTACGGTCATTGAAGAAACAGTGGCCGATGTAGCTTTGAGCCAGGAACGGGTAAACGAAGCGGTGAAACAATTTGCAGAGGCGAAGTCGAAAGAGGGACTCCGTCAGCTTTATGCTACGCTTACTTCCAGCGAGATCATCCTCGAACAGCAAACCGTGGTGATCATGCTAAGCAATGAGGTGCAGCGTACCATGCTCACCGACATCAAGCAGGATATGCTCGATGAACTGCGCCGCTTGCTTACCAACCGGCAAACTCAACTCGAGATCAAAGTATCGGAACTGATGGGTGAAGTGAAAGCCTATAAGCCTCAGGATAAGTTTAAAGCCATGGCGGAAAAAAATCCGGCGCTGAATGAGCTGAAAAAACGCTTCGACCTCGACATCGAATACTAGTTTCCGGCTTCAGATGGCTGATCAATCGGGCGCGCCGCAAGCGGCCAGGCTATCCCTCCAATCGCTGCGGCGAGCCGTCAGCGGATTTCCGCTCTATCCTTCGCGCGTGTTCGCCGCCGAATTTATGCATTAGAACCAAGGCGTTTTACCTTACCTCGTCAATGCAACGCAGGATGATGGCGCAGGCTTTCCGAATCTCCTCTTCGCTGATGATCAACGGCGGCGCAAGGCGCATCGCATGAGAGTTGAAAAGGAACCAATCCACGATCAGTCCGTTTTTCACGCAGGCAGCAATGATCTTCATGTTCAGATCCGTATCGCCGAAATCGAGCGAGAGCATCAGGCCTTTGCCTTTCACCTGCTTAATGGCAGGATGTACCAGCAGCGATCGAATCAGCACCGACTTCCGTTCGACATCTTCTGCCAGTTTTTCCTGAACAATGGTTTGCAGGCAGGCCAGCGACGCGGCGCAGCAAACGGCGTTGCCGCCGAAGGTGTTGATGTTGCCGAGTACCGGATCGTGAGTAAAGGCATTCATGTTTTCCCGCGAGCTGATGAAGCAGCCAATAGGAAGTCCACCGCCCATGCCCTTGGCCAGCAGCAGAATGTCTGGAACAATGCCCGTTTGCTCAAATGCAAAAAAACTGCCGCTTCGTCCGAATCCGTTTTGGATCTCATCGAGGATTAGCAGCGTGCCGGTTTCGGTGCAACGTTTGCGCAGAGCCTGTAAAAAGGCGTTGGAAGCAACAGTATAGCCTGTTTCACTTTGCACAGGCTCCAGGATCACGCAGGCAGTGCGCTGGCTGATGGCGCCGATCGCCTCCAGATCGTTATAATCGAGAATAGTTACATCGGGCAGTAAGGGCCTGAAAGCCTGCTTGAAGGTTTCATTGCCCATAACACTCAGCGAGCCGTGCGAACTACCGTGATAGGCATTGCGGAAGCTAACGATCTGCGTCCTGCCTGTCAGGCGCTTGGCCAGCTTCAGTGCGCCCTCGGTGGCCTCGGTTCCTGAATTGGTATAAAACACCGAATTGAGGTTGCCTGGCAGCAGATCGGTAAGTGCTTTGGCAAGGCGGATTTGGGGCGCCTGCACATACTCGCCATACACCATCAGATGCATGTATGTTTCGGATTGTTCGCGGATAGCCTTTACGACTGCCGGATGGCAATGCCCCACGTTGCTTACCGAAATGCCGGAAATGAAATCGATGTAAGCATTTCCTTCGATATCGTAAAGGTAAACGCCTTCGGCTTTCACGATCTCAAGATCCATGGGGCTTGGAGATACCTGCGCCACATGGTTGAGAAACAATTGTCGGTTTGAAAGATGCATGCACAAAGATAGCGGAAATAATGTACCGGTTTCTGCACCCCTGCAGGCTGCTGTCCTGTGCTTGCTCAGGGCCGGGTAGGAGGGTAGCCATGCTCGCGGCGGTAGCGCTTGCGCTCTTCGGTAAAGTCCCACCAGCGTTTGCTGGCGTCGTGTGTATGGGCGTAGTAAACGGCAAGTCGGAACTGATCTTCCACGCAAGGGTCGGTGGCAAAGCCTTTTTTTGCCTCAAAGCGATCGAGCAGGCTTGCTCCATCGGTATGTTTCAGGTCGTTGATGCTGGTAAGCCCAAGGAAAACCAGGTCTTTTGCAAATTCTAAGCCGATGGTGGGAATGGTCTGAAATTCGGCCAGAGCACGAAGTTCGCCGGCACGTCGTTGGCTGATGCCAAGCATGACTTCCAGCTCGTCTGTCGCTAATCCGGCAATATCCGCTATTTTATAGTTGTGTGCCCGCAGCCTTTGTTTTTCGGTGGCATCCAGCGCGAGTTTGATACTTGTTTTCTTCATAGCGCACAGTACCTAACGGTAGTTGAGTGTAAGGCCTTCGGTTTTTTTTAATTTTTCTTCGCAGGCTTCGCTCTCCGCTTTGCGAACCTGGAAGCTGATGGTGCACTCCGTATCCGACTGCTGCGCGGTGATCCTGCAGTCGGTTTGTTTGAGGATTTTCATCACCCCATTCATTTGCGCAAAAGGAAAGCGCACAGTGTAAGAGAACAGAATTTGTTTTTCTACAATGGTGGCAGCTTTGATAACATCGGCTGCGGCGGCTTTGTATGCTTGTATCAGGCCGCTCACGCCCAGGAGCGTACCACCGAAGTATCGTACCACCACAATGAGAATGTCGGTGAGGTCGTGCGACTGGATCTGCCCCAGGATGGGTTTTCCCGCGGTGTTGGACGGTTCTCCGTCGTCGTTGGCCCGAAAGCTCAGCTTGTCGGCTCCCAGGCGGTAGGCGTAGCAGTGGTGGTTGGCGGTATGGTGTTCTTTTTTCAATCCCTGCAGGATTTCTTTCACCTGGTGTTCATGTTGCACAGGGTAGGCGAGAGCAATGAACTTACTTCCCTTCTCTTTGATGAGTCCCTGGGCTGGTTGGGCAATACTAAAGTATGTGTCGGAGAAAAGCATGTTATAGCAAGCGCGGCAATAGTCCTAAAATAAAAATGGCGAGCAGGCTAAGGGCAATTCCCGTCCAGTTTTTGCCGGATAGTTTTTCGCGGAATACCAAGACAGAGATAATGGTAGAAAGCGTGAGGATGCTCAGATTGTTTACCGGGAAAAGCGCCGAAGGCTCAAGGATATTTGAATTGAGGGCTTGTACAATAAAGTACATCGTGCCGAAGTTAATGGCGCCGAGCAAGGCTCCGGCAGGTACAGCTTTGAGCTGAAAAGCGTCTTTCTGCACAAACAACTGGTAAAGCAGCGCGATAAAGCCAAAGACAAAAGCAGTCATAAAGATGGTTGACAAGAAAGCGTCGAAGTCGTGTTCGCTGAGCAAAAAACGCTGAGCATAGTTGATGGACGAGTCGATGATGCCGCTGCAAATGAAAATAACCAAGGGGTAGAGCCACCATAATTTTTGCTTTTCCCTGCCACTCTCTTCTTTGTGCGATACGAGGTACACCGAAGCAACGGCCAGCACGATACCTGCCGCTTTGGAAACAGTAAATGCGTCGCCGTAGTAGAGCACAGCTACCGAAATAGGAACCACAACAGCCATGCGGTTGGCCACCTGCGCTACCGAAATGCCAGCACGGGCAGTGGTTTCGGCGATCACAAACAGGCTGCTCACAAACACAATGCCCAGGCCAACAGCGACCCATATCCACTTTTGTTCGAAAATGTTGAGGGGCGTTACATCGGAGCTTGTTGTTACAAAGCCGAGTGTGCCGGCCACCAGGTAATTGGTAACAATGGCCTGAAAAGACTTGATGTTCCTGACGGCCATGATCTTAAACGAAATGCCGAATAAGGTGGAGATAAAAATGGAAAGAATTAAATATGACATAATGTTGAATTGGGCGCTAGCCGTCGGATTTTTGAAAAGCTCAAGCGGGCTCGCCGTTTTGTATGTTGTAGAGCAAATCGGTGCCTACAGCCCTGGGTTGGTGTTTTTTGAGGTTGATGTCGGGCGCGCTGATGCCATGGGTGAATTGCTTACCGGGGTTCACAAACACGCGTGCTTCGTCCCACAGGTTTTGGTTCATGAACTGGTAGATGGTATTGGTGCCGCCTTCCACGATCAGGCTGCTGATCTGGCGTGTATAACAGATGTTAAGCAGTTCACGGATCTTATCCTGCCAGTTTACTTTCACATACTCTACAAAATTCTTCACCTCGCTTTTTGCACTATTGAAGACGATGGTTTTCGCATCTTTATTGAAGATCCTCAGGTCAGGAGGAAGTGTAGCTTCCCTCGCGAGTACCATTCTCAGCGGATTGTTCCCTTCTACAAGCCTTGTGGTAAGCAGAGGATCATCGTTAACGAGTGTGTTGTAGCCAACGAGAATGGCCTGCTCTTCCGAACGCCATTGATGCACCAGGGTTTTACTTTCAGTACCGGTGATCCAGTTGTCGTTTTTATGTTCCGGCAAGGGCCAGTGGCTGATGAATCCATCGGCTGTTTGCGCCCATTTCAGGATAATATACGGCCGTTTTTTCTCGTGGAATGTAAGAAAACGTTTGTTGAGATCACGGCATTCGGATTCCATAAGTCCGTGCACAACGTTGATGCCAGCTTGTTCCAGTTTGCGGATGCCGTTTCCGGCAACGAGTGGGTTGGGGTCGAGGTTTCCCACGACCACATTAGGTATGCGTTTACGAATGATGAGATCGGCGCAGGGAGGGGTTTTCCCATGGTGGGCACAGGGTTCCAGGTTCACGTACAGTGTGCTTTCCTTCAGGATGTCGTCGCTCACCCGACTGATGGCATTGGGTTCGGCGTGTGGACCGCCAAAAGTTTCGTGGTAGCCTTCGGAAACAATTTCGCCATTGCGAACGATCACACAGCCCACCATCGGATTGGGTGCCACACGGCCCCGGCCTTTTGCTGCCAGCTCGAGGCATCGTTGCATGTATCGTTTATCAGCGTTCATGGTTGTGCTGGCTGGTTTAGTTGAATAGTTCTACCTGGTTACCGTCGAAAGACGCAAACACCATTTTGGGGTGAGAGTCCTGGTGATAGATAGTGCCTGTTTTATCGATGGCAATAGCGCCGGCAAAGCCGTCGTAGGGTTTGAGCTCAGCAAATGTTTTGGTAAACGCTTCCGCAATCGGCATTCCGTCGGTAACACGTGTTACAATTTTTGTAGCAACTGCCGCGCTCACGATGTCTTCGCCCACACCGGTGCAGCTGACGCCGCAAAAGGAGTTAGCGTAGTTGCCTGCCGTGGTGGCCGAATCGGAAATGCGGCCCGGTATTTCGAAACCCTTGCCGCCTGTAGAGGTAGCCGCGGCAATGTTCCCGTCGGCATCAAGGGCCACACAGCCAACAGTTCCGGTGCCGGACGCTTTCACTTTTTCTTCATATTCTTTGCGACGCTGCGGGATCTCCGTGCTAAAAGTCTCGAAGCCGTTCTTTCTGGCAAAAGCCGTTGCGCCCTCGCCGCCCAATACGCGGTCGTCGTAGGAGAACAGTTTTTCAGCGACACGCACCGGATTTTTCACCTCTTCAATGTTGATCACTCCGCTGAAACGGTTGGTAATGCCGTCCATGAGGGAGGCGCTCATGCGTATTTTGCCGTCGCTCTGGATCTGCGAGCCGATGCCGGCGTTGAAAAGTTCGTCGTCTTCCAGTTGTTCTACAGCATACACCACCGTTTGGAGGGCCGTATGTGTTTTCATGTAGTCGAACGATTGGCGGGCAATGCGCTCCAATGCTTCCTGTTTGGCTTTTTTGGTTTCTGCCGATTGCGACGATTCGCTGAAAAATCCGCCGTGTATAATGAGTTTCATAAATGGTAGCTGTGTAGTGGTTTTTGTATGATCCGTTACCTAAAAAACCGTGCCTGTTCCCGGGCGCGGCTTCCTATACAATATTAAGAAATCCTTTGCTTTTAGCGGCTATTTTGCTCAAAAAAGTTTACTTTTGTCCATGCTAAAATCTATGACCGGCTTCGGGAAAGCCACCCAGGAATTTCACAACAAAACCGTCCAAGTCGAAATCCGGTCTCTCAACAGTAAGAATGCCGATCTGAGCCTCCGCCTGTCTTCGGTGTACCGTGATAAGGAACATGAATTGAAAAGCGAGATCGCCCGTTTGTTAGAGCGCGGTAAGATCGATCTTTCTGTATATGTGGAACCCAAAGTACAGGAAACGCCTGTAGAGGTAAATACAGCACTGGCCAAAGTGTATTACGAAAAAATTAAGCAGCTGGCTATTGAGTTAAACGAACCTACCGATCACTTGTTGGCACACGTACTGAAAATGCCAGACGTCCTTAAGACCGAACGGAAAGAGCCTGATGAGCAGGATTGGAAAGACATCCACAGCGTCATTCTAAGGGCTGTAGAAGAACTTAACCGTTTCCGAAGCGACGAAGGCCGTTCCATCGAGGAAGATTTTGCAAACCGCATTGCCGTTATTGCCGGTGCCCTCGAAAACATTAAAGTGCACGATGCCGCCAGGATACAGAACATCAAAGACCGTATTCATAAAAACCTCGAAGAAGTGGTAGGCGTGGATAAGATCGATAAAAACCGATTTGAGCAAGAGTTGATCTACTATATCGAAAAACTCGATATCAACGAGGAAAAGGTAAGGCTAAAAACCCACCTCGATTACTTTCTGAAAACGATGAAGGAGCCTGCCGGCGGTCGCAAGCTCAATTTTATCGGGCAGGAGATCGGCCGCGAAATCAATACCATCGGTTCCAAAGCCAACGATGCGGAGATGCAGAAGCTGGTGGTGCTGATGAAAGACGAGCTTGAGAAAATAAAAGAGCAAACCAATAACGTGTTGTAAAGTAAACCTATTTTGCCATGAATGTGTACAAAGTATCCGGCTACCTGTCGCTTGTGTTTGGTGTTCTGTGCTGCATTTTTATTGTGCTGTTGGTTATAACCAACAAGCCTTTGTTTTTGATGTTGTCCTTGCTGAATACATTGCTGGGCTTTCTCAGTTCTATCATCAATATTTTTCTGAACGCGAAGTACGAGATCTCGAAAAAGAACTTCAGCCTGGGCTTTGCCGGGTTGATCTTGGCTTCCGTGCCGGTCATCTTTCTTATGTTTCTCATTTTTAACCGCTAAGCCATGAGCACGATCCGGCATTATTTATCGCTCGTAAAATTCAGTCACAACATTTTTGCGTTGCCGTTCGCGCTCATCGGTTTCATGCTTTCCATTCACGAAGG
>DAIUED010000031.1:0-17645 GCA_036845295.1 Bacteroidota bacterium | reverse complement strand
ACCGAAGCGCGAAAAACGTTTTCAACAGTGTAAATGAGCAGCGGCTCGAGTTTACGTTCCTCCAGGAAGCCTTGCGATAGCAAATTGAATTCGTAGTTATTGCTTACAAATACGGTAGAAGGGTAGCTCAGGCTTTGCCCCAGGAATTTGATGGCCAGCTCGTGCGGCGCTTTGGGGTTAGTCGCAGATGTGGATTTGTAAGATTGTCCGTTGTATATGACCGTGTCTTTCGTTTCGGCATTGAACTTTACCGGGTAAAAATAAGTGTTGATGTAACCTGCGATGTTAGGGTTGGAGTAGGTGGTTTTCATCATGTGCTTACACCAGCCGCACCAGTCGGTGTAGATGTCCACCAGCAAGGGCTTGGGCTGTTTTTTATTAAGTTCCTGGGCTTCCTGGAAGGTCAGCCATTTTACAAGGCCATGTTCCTGTTGTGCTGTTGTCAGCATCGATGCAAGCATCGACAGGGCAAGCATATACCGTTTCATGAGATTCAATTGCATTCTTCTAAATTAAGAAATTATCAGCTTAGAATAATTGTGAAAAAATGCAAATACCTTTGGAGGCAGTTAGTACAGATCATCGGGAGCCAGGAATGAATTTGTTTTTGGGCGCCCGGGCGCGCTTTCGCTGCAATCTTTTTGCCAGGTGGCTGAGGCCCTCGAAGACCGGCAAAAAGGATTTTCGCTACAATCGCTTGCGCGTCGCTAACAGGCACCAGAACAGTTCTACTCTAATTTCAGCGTGTTCTTCACGCCAATGTGTTCGTAGTTCTCTGTTAGCCAGGCGTCGCAGGCCTTGTAGCCAAGGTCTTTCAGGTACATCATGAAATCCCAGGTGGTGTTGAGTTTAGAGGAAAGGTTCAGGGCTCCGAGTTCGTTGTCGGCGCTGATGTTATGCAAAAATACCGGCTTTAGTTTTCCACCCAGCGTAATGCCCTGGGCCACGAGTTCCTGCTTGAATTTGATAAGCTGCAATTCGAGCATGAGCGAGGAATTAAAACTCAGTTCGTTCACGCGATCTTTAATCTCTTCAATGGTGCCAGGTACTTGCTTGATGTTTTTTGGGTTGATCTGGATCAGCAGAATATCGTCCGTTTCTTCCGTATGGTCGATGAGCGGCTGGATGGGAGGGTTACCAATGTAGCCGCCGTCCCAGAAAAACTCACCATCTATTTCTACCGCTTCGTACATATAAGGCAGGCAGGCGGATGCCAGAATGGTTTTGGCGGTAATTTCGGAATGACCAAACACCCGCGCTTCGCAGGTTTTCACATTGGTAGCACATACAAACAATTTCGGCGGATTCATGGCATGCAGTTCTTTGAAGTCCACAACTTCATTCAGGATCTTTTCGAGCGGGTTGTACTGCATGGGGTTCATCTGCCGCGGCGTGAAATTTTCGGCCGTGAGGCTGAACAAGCGGTAGCTCGGCGAAAAATCCATATTGCCCGGGCTCATCATCCGGTCGAGCCAGCTGGGTTGTAAGGGTGAGAGCTTGCCTGCCTCCGAGATTTTGTGCCAGAACTTTACCAGCAGGTGTTTGGCCAGGTTGCGGCCGCCTTTTTTGAGCCCATAGATGGTACACACACCGTTCATGGCACCGGCGCTGGTACCGCAAATGCCGTCAATCTCGATGCGTTCGTCGTCGAGGAGCCTGTCGATCACGCCCCAGGTATAGGCGCCGTGCGCGCCGCCGCCTTGCAGGGCTAGGTCAATTTTCTTTACGTTCATGGTCGTGTTGATGCATGTTGGTGCAGTCTGCAGAAGCGAATGTTTTGCTATTTAAAAGTAGCAAAAAATCTCACGCTGTTATCTGCCTGGCTGATAATCTGGATTTTTTATGCTAAGATTATAGTCGGGAACGCGGCGTGTGGTTATTCTTGCGTGCCGGTCGTTTTCCCGATAGTGTGCCGCCGCGCGAAGGATGGAGCGGAAATCCGGCGGCGCAGCGAGCCGATTGCAGTGACAGCCTGGCCGCTTGCGGCGCGCCCTTCGTCTTGAGCTACGCAAGGCAATTGCGTAGTTTTGGTGAGTTCACGGAATGGAGTATCTCAGGTTGCAACCGCTGCTTCCAGGAGTTGTAAGGTGCCTGCACTGGCGTCTATTTCTGCGGCAATACCGAGCGGTAAGGTGAGTTTGTTCTCGATGTGGCCGATCATAGCACCGTAAAATGCCGGGATTCCGAGTGGCACGATGTGTTGGGTGAGTACTTCCTGTAAGGTAAAGGCTTTTTGAGGTTCTTCGGCCAGGCATTTGGCGCAGCGACCGAATACGATCCCGGAAACCACATCGAGTACGCCGCAGAGCTTCAGTTGTGTGAGCAAACGGTCGATGCGGTAGGGCTCTTCTTTTACATCTTCAAGAAACAAGATTTTTCCTTTCCAGTCTGGCAGGTAAGTGCTTCCCATCAAGGACGCCAGCACACTGAGGTTTCCACCCACGAGTGACCCGCGTGCCTTTCCCGGGTGGAGTGTGATGGGCTTTTCTTCTGTTGCAGGATTGCAAAAAAGCGGAGTGGGAGTTTGGCCTGTCACTACCTGTTTAAACACGTTGCTTGTCCAGGTGTTCCATCCCGAATTGCCAACCGGGCCGTGGAAGGTTACCAGGCCCGTTTTGGCGCTGATGGCAATGAGCAGCGTCGTGATGTCGCTAAAACCTATAAGTACCTTTGGATTGGCAGCGATCGTTGTGAAATCGAGTTTATCGAGCAGGCGCGCACAGCCCCAGCCGCCTTTCATGCAAAAAATGCCCCGGATATTGGGGTCGCCAAAAAAGGCATTGATCTCCCCGGCACGCACCTCGTCGGTGCCTGCAAAGTAGCCGTACTTTGCGGAAAGTGTTTTGCCGAAAACGACCTGGAAGCCCAATGAACGCAGAATGCCGGCGAAGGTTTCCACCTGCGCAGCATCCCATACCGCACCGGCAGGCGAGCTGATGGCTACGGTGTCGCCGGGCTTTAACGCCGGCGGTTTCAGAATGCCTGGATATTCCGTGAAGGCAGTGGCCAGAACGTTAGTAGGAACTAAAAGCCCTGCGGCACTTAATATCCCGGTTGCTTTCAGAAAATGGCGACGGCTCTTCATGTTCCTAAGATAAGGATTATCCTTGAGGAAGCGGTAGGGCCTAAAAGCTACGTGCTGGTAATGAAAAAAAAGCATGCCCGGCGCATGGCAAACGCTGGCGCTTATTCGATCCTATACCTCAGCAGGCTTTCGAAGGTGCCATTTTTGAAATCGTAGTAAACCCCTATGCTTCCCCAATGGCGGGCCAGGTGGTAATGCCGGCCAGCCTGCTCTAAATCCCAGGTAAAATTGCTGGTGTCGCCCATCTGAGCGGCTATCCATTGCGTTTCGAAGACGTGATTGCCGGTCCATGGATCGCGTTCGGCCACAGTTTCGTCAATAGTGAAACCGATGGATTTCAGACGGCGAGCCGTAAAGTAGAACCTGAATCTGAAATATAATCCGGCGATCTTCACTTTGGGTACCGTGTACCAGCATCCTTTCATGTAAATGCTTTCTTTGAGATCGTCACCGAAATAGTTGTTGAGGTCTTTCAATTGGGTGGCAGCGTCCACGGCAAAGGAATCACTCAGCCGGAACCCGCCGGTCATCGGGTCAATGAGCTGTTTGTTCATTTCAGTTCATGCGACAAAAGTGGATAAGTGTTGTTGCCCATCACCCCGCTCGTAGTGGTTAAAATCACCCCGATGCCGCGGGCATAATAATTTTGTGTAAACGCATTCATCGACATGCGGGCGCCGTTGATGATGTAGCAGCTGTCGATTTCGACCATCACCACGTCATGGTACTCTTTGCCGTGAACTGTTTTGCTTTTCAATACTTCTTTTACTGTGTAAACATATACGCAATCCAGTCCATTGGCTTTAAATTTGGCTTCCCAACGATCGCCGGGTGTCATCTGGTCTTTCAGCATCAGTTGCATGTTTCCCTTTTCCAGTCCGTCGTTGAAGTATTCCCCGTTTTTTTTCTTCATTTTTCCCGAGGCCGGGTTCAAGGAGTTGGACGTGGTATATTCTCCGTTTTTGCAGCTTTCGATGCCTGTTACCATTTGTTGTCCGTTGTAATCGTAAGTCCAGGTGTTTCCTACAGCCAGTGGGTAGTATGCCTGTTCATTATCGGGTTCAGCGGAAGGTCCCGGATCTTCCTTGTCGGTATAAAACCAATACCTTTGGGCGTTTTCTACCCAGTCAGTGAAATTAACCGTGGCAATCGCATTTTCTTTCATCCAGGCTTCCGGATACAGGTCGAAGTAATTGTCGTCTTCATCGCTGCCGTAGCTTCCGGATTGTATCACCTCCCCGGCGTCGTTGGCAAGCTCGTAGGTTAACTTGTTGGCATTACGTTTCTGGAGGAACCAGATCTGGCCTGGTACCGGGCCATTGAGAGGCATAACATAATATCCGCCGCACCCATACTCCGCAATGAATATATACCCGCCTGCATCTTTTGGGATCACGATTGGCTTGTCTGGTCCATTCGGGTGTTTAAGCCGATGGTTCAGGAAGTCGATGATTTGCTGCTCGCTTACAGGAAAGGCTTTGGTGAAATGATCGGGGTGTTGCTCCATGTAGTTAACAAAATTTCCCTGGTCGCGGCTGCCGCTATTGAGTGGCATAAGCGATGTTTCGAAACTGTACATGCCGTAGTATGGCCCCACGCCTCCGTTGCCAACTATTTTTAAGTATTGGCGGTATTCATTCGGCATGGTGAATCCATACTGTTTTTCCAGGTCGGTGATCTTTTCTTCCGTCAATGCCGGATTGAGTTTGTAGTGATGCATGAAGGCACCGAACACGCTTCGGTTTTTGTCGTGGGCAGCCAGGTTGAACCAGCTGAACTTCACAGCATTCAACCTGAGATCGAGTTCTGCGTTGTCGTTAAACCAATTCTGCTGTGCATCTTCTATCCATTCAAGGAAACTCAGTGTTTTGATTTGGTCGTTTACAAAGCGAATTACCGGGCGCAACTCAACATAATTTTGTCCGTCGTTCTTTCCGTCGCTAGCGCCTATTTCAGTCAGCAGCCACACTTCGCTTGAGCAAACGCCATTTACCGGCATGATGTAATGTTTTCCGGGTTCGGGGGAGCAGATAAAAATATAGCCGGCCTCATCGGCTTCCATTTTCAGGGGAGCTGTTTCGGTACTTGGATAGGCCATTTTGTTCCTCAGCCAGCCGATGATCTGTTCTTCCGTTACCGGAAATTCAGATACATAATGATCCAGGTTTTCTTCCAGCCAATCGTAGTATCCGGGCTCTCCTTTTTTTCCGCGGTTGAGGGGTGTCAGGCCATCCTGCAAAGAATACATAACGCCCAACGGGCAGGGCCCGCCGTTGCTCACATGGATGAGGTATTCCCGGTATTCCTCCGGCAGGGTAAAGCCATTATTGGCTTCGAAAAACTCGACACGACGCCTGGAGTCTTCGTCAACAAGCAGTTGGTACTGGTGAGCAGCAGCTCCCGGCACAATGAATTGCGGATCTTGTTCTTTAATGGCGAGCCAGGCTCTTCGGATGTGGTTTAAACGTTCAGTTAATTCCATGGTGTTTTTGTGATGAATGAGAGGGTTGATTAATGGTGATTTGTTTTTTCGTGTTGCCGGAGGCGCTGCTCAAGCTCGTCGTTCTTTTGTTTTAGCGTCTCGATGAGCGCTTGCTGTTCCTGAATAGCTTTGATGATCGGTGCCAGGAGATCGTTGTAGCGCATGCTTAACATGCCTTCATCGTCTTTGCTAATGATGCCGCTATCCGTAACACCAGAAGCGTTGAGCAGGGTTTCTACCTCCTGGGCAATGAAGCCGTATTCTGTTTTTTGGCTGTTGTCGTTTGCCCGTTTGTAACGCACTGGGTGCAGGCCTCTGACGAAATTTAATCCCAGGTCTGAGGTCTGGATGTTTTTTTTCCAGCGCGCATCGGAGGTAACCGACCATGCTACCTGCACGCCGGCGTAGGTGATGGACGTATTGCCCACACGTACCTGGTTACTCCCGGCGGCCAGCGGCACGTAGGCCTTGTATCCGATGCCGGTATTGTTGGAGCCTGTAGTTACTGTCGCCAGGGCGCTATCGCCCAGGGCCGAGTTTAGGTTGCCGGTGGTGTTGAGTTTCAGGGCGTAGCTTCCCACAGCAGTATTAGCCTGGCCGGTGCTATTCGTGAGTACAAAAAAGCCGAGGGCTGTGTTGTATGACCCGGTCGAATTTGCCGACAAGATGGAAGTGCCGAGCGATGTGTTGAAAGATCCGGTTGTGTTGTTGTACATGTTGTTCCATCCGAAAGCAGTATTGTATATTCCTGTCGTGTTCTTAAAAAGCACGCGGGCTCCGCAGCCGGTGTTGTTGTTTCCGGAGGTGTTGCTGTATAAAGCACTGAACCCGATGGCTATGTTCTGAGACGCGGATGTGTTATTGTACAAAGCATATTGCCCGATCGCGGTATTGGAGTTGCCATTGCTGTTCTTGTGAAGCGCGCTTTTACCGACGGCAGTATTGCTGTTGGCATTATTGGCGTATAATGCCGAGTCGCCGTAGGCACAGTTTCCCGAAGCACTGGTGTTGGCATTTCCGGCAGTGTAGCCAAAGAATGTATTCTGGCCTGTTCGGTCGATGCGCCCGGCTTTTTGGTTATTCACCCTGAAGTTTAGCGGAACGTTGTCGGCAGTGCCGATAAAGTGTGTACCGTCGGTAGTGCCGGTATTTCCGGTGATGTTCCAGCTAAGGCTTTTCAGTCCCAGCGCTACCCAGGCAGAGCCATCCCAGTAATAGTAGCCAGGTTCTACATGGTAAGGCGCTACTCCCGAATAGGCGATGTTATAAACCAGCAAACTGATTGTTGCACCGGCGCCTACAGGCGCATTGGAATTAGTGGCAGATAAACTTACCCTCGGAATTAAAAGTCCTTTGGTACTGCTGGCAATATCCAGCATTGCTGAAGCATCCGGGACAGCACCTGTGGCATTAATGCCTACATTTTGAGCAACGGAGCAAAGGCCTGTAGCGAATGTCAAAATTCCCAGCAGGCAAATAGCAAAGGTTCCTGTCTTTTTTTTCATGCGCCTTTTCATCCTCATCGTTTGGAAGTTTTATAGGCCGCTTGCAATAACTCGGGGAAGTTGGCGGGTAGCAGCTTATTGTGATCGTTCTTTTGGGCAAGTCCGAAATGGAACTGCATCATAAAGATCCCGATGTGTTCCTCGCTGTTGTGGATAAATAGTGTTCCTGAATCGGCATTGTATTCCCAAAAATCATAAAGGATTTCGTTGCTGTCGGTGTCAATAACATGGTATAGGCTTGCAAAGCCCCAACGTTCCTCTTCTTCGTCGAAGAGGTTTTCGAGGCGATTGGTGTCAATGTGCACGGCTTCCTCTTCGCCGTAGTATAGCGGTACGCAGGCATGCAGCTGTTTGATCTGTACGGGCGTGAGGTCTTCCAGGTTATCGAACTCAGGTCCGAATTCGTTGATGAAAGTGAAAGCAATTTTTTTCATGTTTTAGTGATAAAAGGTGAGTGTGCCGGATAATACGCCAGGATTGGCATAATCGCCCGTATTGAGGTTCGTATAAAAGCCGCTGTTTGTCTGTGCTTTCAAACTAATTCCCGTCAGATTAACGGTTATCTTATTTCCGGCTACTGTCAGCGTCAGGTTGCCAGATGAAGCAGTGGAGTTCCATTCGAGCAGGCCGTTGCCGATCTGTTCAGAGAAGCTCATGCTCACATGCGTAGGATCGGTGTCGTTTACGTCGTAGGCAACCAAGGCATAGGTTGTGGTTTGCGAGGGCAAATTTTGAATATTGAAGGTTGTTTCGAGGATGCGTAAACTGTTGTTCTGATCTTTAGCACCGATGTAATTCACGCCCCCGGCTGATGCCCAGCCGCAGGAGCCGGACAAGGTTGTGGTTTTGGTGCCGGAAGTGACAGTAACGCTGGCTACACCGGCAGGCGTTGTGGTCGAAGATGTTGTTGACGTAGTAGTAGTTGTTGATACCGGCCCGGGATCATTTTGTTCCTCTTTTTCCTTTTTTTTGCAGGCCAGCAACACAATGGCCAGTGATAGAATACATACGATCGTTTTCATGATTTCCGGTTTTAGAATTTACTCCAAAGTTCCGGGATCTGCACCTTTCACAAACCGCTAATAGACCAGCGTCTTTTTAACTAGACGAACGCCATATAAATTAAAAATGTTAGCTTTGAGACTGCGGCTATATGAAGAAATTCAACTGCATAATTATTGATGACGATGAGATTGACCGCTTGACGGTTGTGTCCCATGTCAGGAAGTTCGAGAGGATTCACGTTGCTGGTGTTTTTGCTTCTACAGCAGAAGCCCAGCAGATAATAGCATCGCAGAGCATCGATATTCTTTTTCTCGACATTGATATGCCGGCAGGAAGCGGTCTGGATTTCAGAAGAAGCATGCAGCACATTCCGGTGTGTATCTTTATTACGGCTCATGCCGAGCATGCAGTGGAGAGTTTTGAGCTTGAGGCCCTCGACTTTATTGTGAAGCCGCTGAAACAGGAGCGGTTTTGTAAAACCATCGATCGTATTGTAGAATTTATGGAGGTAAAACATAAAGTGGCCCTCTATGAAGCGGGTCTGGGAAGCGATACGATTTTTATTAAAGAAGGTCATGAGCAGGTAAAAATAAAGCTGCATGATATTGTGTACCTGGAAGCGTTAAAAGATTATACACTTATCATTACTAACCAAAGAAGGCATTGCGTACTCTCGAGCCTGGGAACGCTGTTAAGAGAAACGCATTTTATCTCGTTTGTGAGAATCCACCGGAGCTATGCCATTCACAAAACTTTCGTCAAAAAAATCAGAAACGCAGAAGTAGAGCTTATCGACGCCACGATCCTGCCTGTGGGCAGAAGTTATAAGGAAAACCTAAGCCTTTTGCAATGATGAAACACATTTTCCTTTTTTTGATTCTGTTTTCGGGAAGGCTGCATGCGCAACCTTATGGTCAAAAGCAGGCCGATTCGCTGGTTCTGGCTGTTGAGCGTATGGAAGACGATACGATAAAATGCGATATTTACGGCCGTTTATCCAATTATTACCTATACCTCAGCATCAGTAAAGGCCTGGCATACGCCGACAAGGAAATAAACCTGGGAACGCAGCTGAACTGGCCAAAAGGCATTGGCAACGGACATGTCCATATGGCAAAGCACCTGATCTCCAAAGGAGATCATATGAAAGCACTAAAGCAACTCAATCTCGCCGAAGAGATTTATACGCGGGCTGCGGATTATTATAGCATGGCCGTCGTCAACAACCAGTTGGGAATTTTAAAAGCCAACCAAAACCGTTTTCCGGAGGCGTTGGATCTTTTTTTTAAAGCATCAAAGGGCTTTGAAGCCTCCACTGAGAAAAATGCAAAAGCAAATGCAGCCGACGTATATCAGAACATCGCCAATATCTATACGGCGACGGAGAGCTACGACAAGGCTCTTGAAAATTACGAGATCGCAATCAAACTGTTTAGCAAACTTGCCAATGAAGAGGCATCTATGGCTATGAATATTGCCAGCAAAGGCCTTGTTTACCAAAAGCAAAACAGGAATGCCGAAGCCTTGCAGGCCTATCAGGAAGCTGAACGCATTCTGACCTCAAAAAACAAAGATGGTTTCAACCTGGTATTTATTCATAGCTGGATGGGCTCTGCCTACCTGTCGTTGAAGCAGTATGATCTCAGTCTTGATTATTCAAATAGAGCTCTTAAAACCATACAGACGATGGGCGATGAAATCCTGATGGCTTCGACTTTACAGAACATCGGTTATGCGCAACTCCAAAAGGGAATGCTCTCGGGGAATGAATCCCAATTGCTGAGCGGAAAAGAAAACATTTTGAAGTCGCTGGAGATCAACAAAAGGCTAAGCAACATCGAAGCGCTCATTAAGGACTACCTGTACCTGTCCGAATATTACGATTTCAAAAAAGATCCTGAAAGCAGCCTCGCGGCTTATAAAACGTATTCCCTGTACAAGGATTCTATTTACAATTCCAAAAATAAACAGTCGCTTCAAAACTTACAGGATGAGCGCACCATTGAAATGCGCGATAAAGAGATCGAGACTAATAAATTGAACCTGGAAGCCAAAGAAAAACAAAAGTGGTTTCTCATTTCCGGTATCTTATTGTTTGTGGCGATTGTTATCTTGTTGATCTACCAAAATCGCAGTCGCCAGAAAACCAATGAAAGGCTATATGTGCTGAATGCTGAGTTGGAAGAAGCGAACCGGATCAAAACACGGTTTTTCTCAATCCTCAACCATGACTTGAGAAGCCCGGTGAGCAACCTAATTCATTTCCTTCATCTGAAAAACGAAAGCCCCGAACTACTTACAGAACAAGGTAAGCAACAGATGGAAAGCAAAGTGGTGACAGCGGCCGAAAACCTGCTGGTTTCAATGGAAGACCTGCTCCTATGGAGCAAGGGGCAAATGCAGAACTTTAAGCCGGTTTTTAAAGCTGTTGCGGTGGCGCAGTTATTTGAAGACCAGAAAAACTATATCCTAAGCACTGAAACGATCCTGATGCATTTTGAAGATCCGGAAAGCCTAAGTGTCGTCAGCGATCCCGACTATTTGAAAACCATCATGCGAAACCTGACAGGCAATGCTGTTAAAGCACTGGAGAAAACGCCGGATCCGTTGATCGTGTGGAAAGCCTGGAAGGAGAATGAGGCGGTGTATATTTCGATCACGGATAACGGTCCGGGTGGCAGCGAGGGACAGTTCAAAGCATTGTATGATGAAAACGAAGTGATCGGCATCAAAAGCGGGCTCGGCCTCCATCTTATCAGAGATCTGGCGAAAGCCATCGGCTGCCGGTTATCGGTAGAAAGCAAGGCCGGCATGGGAACCTCCATCGTCTTGATTTTTGAATGAGTGTATCTGCAAACCTCTGTGGCAAACGCTTTCTGACCAAGACGTTTATTTTTTCTCTGCGATCATTTCGCTCACGATTTTCGCGCTCAGCAAGCCTAGCGGAATGCCACCTCCCGGGTGCACACTGCCGCCACAGAAGTACAGGTTTTTGATGCGACTGCTCTCGTTGGCATGACGCAAAAAGGCAGCGTATTTGTTGTTTGACGAGTTGCCGTAGAGCGATCCGCCGGCAGAACCCGTGCGCTGTTCGATCAGGTAAGGGTCGAGCACGTCTTCTACTTCGATGTATTGTTCGATGTCGGTGTTCAGCACCCGGTTGATCTTGGCGATCATGTTTCTCCGCATTTCCTGTACGTACTGAATAGGTTCGCCCGAGGTGTTGTGTGGTACATTGGCCATCACAAACCAGTTTTCGCAGCCTTCCGGGGCGTCGCCGGGTGTAACCTTGGAGGTGATGTTGATGTAGGTTGTGGGGTCGTGGTACGGTTTTTTTTCTCCGAACATCGTTTTAAATTCCTCTTCGCCGTTGCCGCTGAACAAAATGTTGTGAAGCCCCAATTCTTTAAATTCTCTTTTAATACCCCAATAGAAGATGAGTGCGGACAGCGACTTTTCCTGCCCCAGAATTTTTTCGGGATAGTATTTCCTATCGAGCAACCTGGTATAAAGTTGCTTGATGTCGATGCCACTCACGACGATATCGGCGGCTAATTCACCCTGGTCTGTTACAACACTCACTACCCGGTCGTTCTCTGTTTTCACCTGTTTCACTTTCGTGTTCAACTTATACTCTACGCCCAGGTCCTTACCAATGCCGTAGAGGTGCATGGTAATATCGTGCATGCCGCCTTTGGGTGCAAAAGCCCCGATGTTGTGCTCGAGGTGCGCAATGATATTGATAATAGCCGGTGCCTGGTAAGGATCGGAACCGTTGTACGTAGCGAAGCGATTGAAAAGCTGCACCGTTTTTTTATTTTTAAAACGCGCGCTGTTCATTTGGTTCATGGTTTTGCCCATTTTGAGCTTGCCGATGTTCAGGATCGCTTTGGCTGTTTTCAGGTTCATGAATGTCGAAAGCCGGTGCAGCGATTTTTCCATAAAAAGCGCTGAGGTGAGTTCGAATGCGGTGGCGCTGTATTTCAGTTGATCGTAAACGGCTTGTTTTTCTTCTCCCAGTTTCTCTGATACTTCCGTCGCAAATTTGTCCTTATCGGGATACGCCATCAGGCGCGTGCCGTCTTCGTAAAAATAGTTACAGATCTTATCCAGTACGAGGTATTCGAACTTGCGTTTGGTGCCACTGAGCGCGGTGAGTTCTTCGATCAGGTTAGGAAGCGTAAATACCGACGGGCCAAGATCGAAACGGTAGCGCCCGATGTGTTTTGCAGTGAGCTTTCCACCTACATACTCATTGGCCTCAAGCACGGTAACCTGGTGTCCGGCTGCCGAAAGCCTTACGGCGGATGCCAGTCCGGCTACGCCCGATCCGATAATAACAATACGTTTTCCTTGCATAATGATAATGTTCCTGCCAGTTGTGTTGTCAAATATCGACGCCCTGCCACTTAACTGCTATGACCTACATCATACGGCCGAGACATCTGTATTCTCTAAAATATTGCGTAAGTTTAAGCATTATTTTTTGTGTTGTCCATGTCGAAAAAAGTAACCATCATAGGCTCGGGCTTTTCCGGTCTCTCTGCTGCCTGTTACCTGGCCAAAGAAGGGTTCCAGGTAACTGTTCTCGAAAAACATGATCGCGTTGGCGGTCGCGCCCGGCAGTTTTCACATCAAGGTTTTGTGTTCGATATGGGGCCGAGCTGGTATTGGATGCCGGATATTTTTGAACGTTTTTTTTCAGATTTTGGCAAAAAAGTGTCGGACTACTACCAACTCGAGCGCTTGTCACCGTCGTATCGCGTATTTTATGCCGACGGTCCCATGGATATTCCTGCCGATATGGATGGGTTGTGTCGCCTTTTTGAAAACACAGAGCCTGGCAGCGCAGATAAGTTAAAGAAGTTTCTGAAAGAAGCCGAATACAAATACGACGTAGGCATGCACGACCTGGTGTATAAGCCGGGCGTGTCGCTCAGCGAGTTTGCCGACCGGCGCTTCCTGAAGGGGTTATTTAAGCTCGATGTGATGACCTCAATGTCGAAACACATTCGCAAATCGTTTTCGCACCCTAAGTTGATTCAACTGCTCGAATTTCCGGTATTGTTCCTGGGTGCGCTACCGCAGGATACACCGGCGCTATACAGCCTCATGAATTATGCCGATATGGTAGGCGGTACCTGGTATCCGAAAGGAGGCATGGTGAAGATCGTGGAGGCAATGCATCGCCTCGCTCTCGAACTGGGCGTGACATTTGAACTCAATGCCGACGTGTCGAAAATTGATGTCGAAGCGGGGAGGGCCATTGCTGTAAAAGCCGGAAAAACGTTCGGAGGTTTCGATGCCTTGGTTTCGTCGGCCGACTATCATTTCACCGACAGGGTATTGCTGGGCGCCGAATACAGCAATTATTCAGAAGCCTACTGGCAAAGCCGTAAAATGGCACCCTCAAGCCTTATCTTTTACCTCGGGATTAACAAACGCCTCGAAGGTCTGCTGCACCACAACCTGTTTTTTGACGAAGATTTCGACGTGCATGCACAGGAGATCTACACCAGGCCGCAATGGCCCGAAAAGCCGCTGTTTTACCTGAGTTGCCCATCGCTTACCGATAGCCAGGTGGCACCACAAGGCATGGAGAATTTGTTTGTGCTGATCCCGGTAGCGCCGGGCCTGAAGGAGAACACAACCACCGCCGACCACTATTTCGACCTTGTGATGCGTCGTATTGAGTCATTTACCGGACAATCGGTGAAAGAGCATGTGATTTACCGGCGCGATTTCGCGACGAGCGATTTCATTAGCGAATACAACTCGTTTAAGGGAAATGCCTATGGGCTTGCCAATACGCTTTCGCAAACGGCGATTCTTAAACCTGCCCTGCGCAACAAGCGTGTTAAAAATATGTTTTACACCGGCCAGCTCACTGTGCCAGGGCCGGGGGTTCCTCCCAGCCTGATATCAGGTAAATTGGTGGCGGAACAGGTTAAAAAACGCCTATCCGGGACCTGAAAAATACGCATTGCCGGGTATTGCTAATTGATGAAAGGAAAAATAATTTTATTATCTTAGCAAACTCAACAATGAAAGCATTATTTGATCAGGTTAGCGTAAGAACCAGTAAAGTGGTTACCAATAGCTACAGCACGTCGTTTTCGCTGGGTATCCGGTTTCTGCACATGCATTTCCGTGAGCCCATCTATGGCATTTATGGTTTCGTGCGTTTTGCCGACGAGATCGTGGATTCATTTCATGAGTACGATAAAAAAACACTGCTCGATGAATTCCGGAATGACACATTTCTGGCCATCGAGCGCGGTATCAGCCTCAATCCGGTGCTTAATAGCTTTCAAAAAGTGGTGAACGATTATAAGATCGATCACCAGCTTATTCACACGTTTTTGAGGAGCATGGAAATGGACCTTGATAAGAAGGCTTACGACGTGAATGGTTACAAAGAATATATATTGGGCAGTGCGGAGGTAGTTGGCCTCATGTGCCTGAAAGTATTTGTAAAAGCCGACGAAACCATGTATAAGGATCTGACGCCTTATGCCATGGCTCTGGGATCTGCTTTCCAGAAGATCAACTTCCTGCGCGACCTGCATGCCGATTATCTTGGAATGGGGCGCGTGTATTTTCCGAACGTAGAGCTTACCCAGCTCGATCCTGAAACCAAAGCCGCACTGGAAGACGATATCGAGATAGACTTCAACAAAGGTCTGGAGGGTATCAAACTTCTTCCGAAAGATTCCCGCTTTGGAGTGTATGTAGCCTATATCTATTACCGTAAACTCTTCAATAAGATCAAGTCGCTGCACCCGGAGCGCATTCTTGAAGAACGCATCCGCATCCCCAATTCGCAGAAAATGGCTTTATTTGCCAGCTCATATGTACGTCACAGCTTAAATCTATTATAGATTTATCGTTTTCCGGCAAGTTGCACGCCCACATGAATCCAGAATACGTGATATTGGTAGATGAGCGCGATAACGACATAGGAGTCATGGAAAAAATGCAGGCGCACCTAGAAGGCAGGCTACACCGTGCATTCTCCGTTTTTGTTTTCAACACACAAAACGAATTGCTTCTTCAGCAGCGCGCCGACGGGAAGTATCACAGTGGCGGCTTGTGGGCCAATACCTGCTGCTCGCATCCCCGCCCCCATGAAACCATTAAAGATGCAGCGCATCGTCGTTTGTTCGAAGAAATGGGTTTCGATTGCGAACTGAGTGTTAAAACCTCGTTCACTTACCGCAGTTCCTTTGGTAATGGCCTTACCGAGCATGAGTTCGACTACGTGCTTACCGGCCATTTCGACGGGCAGCCACGGATATCGCCGGAAGAAGTAAAGTCGTTTCGCTGGATAACACTCGCAGACCTGAAAGACGATGTAGCCAGGCATCCGGAGCAATACACCACCTGGCTTCGGATAGCGCTCGAAAAGGCGTTCTGAGGAGCGGATTCGTTGTCGGATGGTCGCAAAAATGACGTTGTTGACGCTGCAATTCAAAAAAAATACAGTTTCGTGCCGGAAATTTGGAAGCTGCCGGACAGAAAAGACCGCGACCGATGCCTTGTAATGCTTGCTGCACAAGTCTTTTGACTAGCAACGTCTTCCTGGCAGGAAGTCTCAAAAAACAGGCAAAAAAAGAGGTAAATTATTTTGTGTAATAAAAAGTATGTTATTAATTAGTTATACCAAAACTAATCCTTAACCCAGAAACACATGATGAAATTTCCTACTTTGCTGATAGCAACCTGCTTCAGTTCCCTGCTCTCCGCGCAGGCTAACGTGGAAAAGGTGCCGGGAACCACCACCGGCTTTGTATCTAAGGCTACGGGCTTGCCAAATTATGTGAGCCTCGACGGTAATACCCGGGTAAATAGCGCTGCATTTCCTACCTGGATGTTGGAAAAGTTTGTCAAACAAGCTGGTGTTTCGTTTCGAAAATACAAAACGGAAGTTGATGCTCTGGGAATATATCATAGCCGGTTCCGTGAATATTATGACGGTTACCAGGTGGAAGGCAGTATGTTAATGACCCACGAAAACGCAGGCTTGGTAACGGCATTCAGCGGCGAATGGTATAACGCCATAAGCCCTGCAAACCGCATCGGACTTTCTGAAAAACAGGCGTTTGGCAAAGCCCTGGGCTATGTGAATGCCGTGCGCTATAAATGGGAGAATGCCGCGGAAGAGGCTCACATGCGGCAGGTAACGGATAATCCTGCGTTTACCTATAAGCCTTCAGGAGAGCTTGTACTACTTCCGTCCTTGGAAGGTGCTGTTTCTTTCCGCTACGCGTATAAGTTCGATATTTATGCGGAACAGCCGCTATCGAGGCAATATGTTTACATCGACGCCGGTACCGGATCGGTGATTGCCACACACGATATTTTATGCACCGTAAATACACCGGCTACAGCCAATACCCGGTACAGTGGTACACAAAGCATGACTACGGACAGTTACACGGGCGGGTACCGCCTGCGTGAAACGGGCCGCGGCAACGGTATCGAAACGTATAACCTCAATAACGGAAGCACGTACAACAATACAGATTTTACCAACGCGTCCACATCCTGGACAACCACAGGTACTAACCAGGCGGCCACCGATGCCCATTGGGGAGCCGAAAAAACCTACGACTATTTCTACAATACCTTTAATCGCAACAGCATCGACGACAACGGCTACAAGCTCCTGAGCTATGTGCATTACAGCAATAATTATGTGAATGCTTTTTGGGATGGACAGCGCATGACCTATGGCGATGGCAACGTGTCGCAGGGATTTACCATCATGACGGGCCTCGATGTGTGCGGCCATGAGATTACCCACGGCCTGGTACAGAACACCGCAAACCTTGGCAACGGTGAGGCGGGTGCACTCAACGAAGCATTTGCCGATATCTTCGGTACCTCTGTCGAATGGTTCGCGCGTCCTACACAACGCGATTGGATCATGGGTAAAGACATCATGCCTTCCGGGGCCGGCATCCGCAACATGTCAAACCCCAATCAACTCCAGCAGCCGGATACCTATCAGGGAACTTATTGGGACAATACTGGTGAAGTGCATACGAACGATGGGCCTTGTATCTACTGGTTCTATTTGTTATCGGTAGGCGGAAGCGGTACCAACGACAACAACCAGGCGTATTCGGTAACGTCGATCACCATGGCAAAAGCTGAAGCCATTGCTTACCGCGCCCTAACAGTATATATGACGCCAAACACCACTTATGCTGATGTACGCAACTACACGATCCAGGCGGCCAAAGACCTTTATGGATCCTGTTCAAACGAAGTGATCCAGACCACCAACGCCTGGTATGCTGTGGGTGTAGGCGCGCAATACACCACGCCGAGCATTCTGCCTGCATTTTCCGGCAATATCGTGACGTCGTGTTCCCTGCCGCTCACTGTGCAGTTCAGTAATACAACCAACGCAGCTTCGGCTTATACCTGGAATTTTGGCGATGGAACCACGGGCACGGCTACTTCTCCTGCGCATACTTATACTGCCAACGGAACCTATACGGTGAAACTGAAAGCTGTGGGTTGTACAGGCACCACATCCGATTCTCTAACGAAAACGTCT
>DAIUED010000030.1:0-17768 GCA_036845295.1 Bacteroidota bacterium | reverse complement strand
CGTCCAACTTCGCCCGCCGTTAAGTGTATAGCGGAAATAGAGGTCTTCAGGACTACTCAGCTTAACGGCCGAAAAATAGATATCCACTTCGCTGTTGCCTGGCAGAAGCCTTACTTCTCCTGACGGATCGTAGAGGCTGTCGCCAGACTGTATTTTCAACAAAATAAGATCCGGCTTTTTTACGGAAAGACTATCCATTTTATGGATATCAATCACCGACAGGCCACTGTTGGTAGCCACATAAAGCCTATTCGATATTCGTTCGTAGAACAGCTTATTAACTTCGGTTGATCTCATGTATGAACTGCCTGAAATGCGCTTCAGAAAATCGCCTTTCCATACCAGCAGGCCTCTGGCAAAACCTATCCATAAGCGGCCTTTGCTATCGATGGCTAAAGAGGAAAGATTTTTCAGCGGCATGCCTTTAACGTCTTTTACCAGGTAGGTACGGTTATGTTTAAGAATATAGAGACCGGCCTCGCTCGCCAGGTAAATCGTGCCGGAAGCATCGGCCAGGATATCATTTACTTTGGATTTTACCTGATCCATTTGTTCAGATGTTCCCCGATCGACATCAACGAGGTAACAGGCATCTGTGGTAGCAACGATAACATGTGAGCGGTCTTTTTTAAAAATGGCCATGCAATGACCAATAGAACTATCCAGCACGATCACTTTACGCTGCCTGATCTTTAGATTCCGCCAATCGATATCGCCAACAACCACATTGTTTTGCCAGGCATTGTAAACAGCAACCGAGTCGTTCATCAGGCAAAGGCGTCGCGCTACCAATTGATAATAAGATTTACCCAACCTCGGATCAACGACATGCCTTAAGCCGGCGCTATCGAGCGACGATACCGAAACGAGCAAGCGGTTACGGGCCCTGAAAATTCCGTAGTAAAAGTAATCTTTGGCTGCGCCCAAACGCTCAAGCACATTGCCGGTTTTAAAAGCCATGCCGAAAGACGTTGCCATGTAAACTTCGCCTGCCTCGCTGGCATATACATCCAGTATCGAAGCATTGTAAATTTTATCCTGGCCCGAAAACGTCGATACATAGGAATTTACCACACAATAAGAACCTTTGTTATAAGTGTTTACCCACAGGTTCCCATCGCGATCTTCAAAAAGACTGGTAACGATGCATACATTTCCCTGGCTGAATAGAGCCGACAGCGATTTGTAGGCAGCATTTCCGTTGCCGTAATGATCGTAGATAATTAGTCCAAACAAGCGGCTGTTGTAAACAAACAACGTATTTCCGTTATAAAATCCGGCGGTTACCGAATCTTTTACCTGATCGTTTTCGAGGCGATAAATGGTATTGCCCGAGGATACCCAAAGTTGGCCTGTGGCGTCGGCATGCAAAGAGGAAAGCTCTTTATGATTGAGTTTTGGAACATCGAGGTGCTTTACCCGAAGTCCGTCGATTGTATAAAGTCCTCGCTGTCCATAGTAAACGCGCCCTTGCAGGGTCTTGGCCATACAAAAAGCCTGGCTTATATCCTGATTGGCAATATGAAACTGCCTTGGGTGGCGCAAGTCGTATGCTGCAAGGTGGTTATCGGAGGTACGATAGTACAAAAAATCGTTATGGTAAGCCAGGCGGTGGTTTTCGTAATCGACATCCGAAGGCCCCACACCAATTTTCCAGGCTCGGTCAAGGCCATCCGTCAACATAAACCCACCATAAGTTCCGGCTATGATGCGGTTGTTACTTACGGCGAGCGAAATAGTCGTCAGGCTTTTGCCTTCGTAGCCATCCATATCAATATCTACAAAGTCGCTTCCATCAAAACGACACAAGCCCTTATCGGTAGCAAACCACATAAATCCGGCACTGTCCTGAAGGCAAGCATAAACGGTAGCACTAGGCAGTCCGTCGGCAGTAGAGTAATTTCGGCATACATACTGCGCCTGCATATAAAAAACGGCAAGCGTGAGAAGCAGCATAAACCAAAGCGCACGCCGGGGTTTAAAATTGCCAGAATATAGGGGGAAAATTCTTGCAGGCATAGGGTTCAGCGTGTTTCAATACCAGAGAAGGCTTCGTTAAAAACTATGCGTCCATGAAAAGTATGCCATCCCGGTTTTATCGTCTGTACATCGTGAGAAATTTACGAAAAACGGGCTGCTTGGGCTGCGATACTGTAATGCGTTTTCCGTTCTTCATCAGCGCAATGCGCTCTTTTCCTTCTTTTAGATACTCTTTGATCTTATGGGTATTGATAAGGTATGACTTATGCACCCTGAAAAATGTATCCTTATCGAGCAAATTCTCGTAGGCTTTTAACGACCGTGCCGAAGATATTACCTTACCGTTTTCGAGCATGATGTTGCTGTAGTTACGATCGGCTTCGAGGTAAATAATATCGTTGAACTCGATAAGTATATAAGAATTGTTGTGATGGATCACAATACGGTTCATTGCTTCCTGATCGCCTGTTGGGGTGGCAGGTAGCTTTTTTTCGGCGTGCGACAGGTCTTGCTCGCTATTGATAATAGAAATGGCTTTATCAACCGCGGCCCGCAATTCCGAAGACATGACCGGTTTCATGATGTAATCGATCGCTCCTGCTTTAAGGGCTTGTAACGCGTAACTATCATACGCCGTAATGATAATCACCTGAAAGTTTTTGTTTTCTATGGCCTGAAGCATTTCAAGCCCGTTTACTTTCGGGAGATTAATATCGAGAAACACAATGTCGGGTTGTGCAGTCTGGATCTTGATGTTTGCTTCAAACGCCGAACCCGCCGTTTCTACAACCTCTACCTCCGGACAGAATTCTTCCAGTAAGGTCGATAGGCCGGCGACGAGAAGGGATTCGTCGTCAACGATCATCGCTTTATATTTTCTACCCATAGTCTAAGAAAGCCGGGATAAACAAAAAGCGTTCCAATTTGGGACGATTTCCTGTTTGTTTATCAAATTTACAGGAATGCACTTAATGTCGTTGCAAATGAAGCAACTTTTTTTATCTGTAGCACCTTTATTTGTAGTGACAAATAAAGGTGCTACGCCATTGCTGGCTTTCTCTTCCTAAACCATGATGATCTCATTGCCCTCTTTGTAGGTGAGCTTATAAAATCCTTGCTTGCGATCATTCCAGGTTTGGGCATTGCCAAGTTCGCGGTTTCGCTCAAGCAAATTAAGGTCAAGATCCTGATAGATAAGTGTTTCGGTGTTAGGCACGGCCTCAGAAGCAATTGCTTCCCGCGAAAACTCAACATCGCTTGGCGTAAGAATAGCCGATTGCGAAAAATGAATATCCAGGTTATCCACTTCGGGCAGGTTACCCACGCAACCCGTAATAACGGTATATACCTGGTTTTCAACCGCTCGCGCTTGTGCGCAGTAGCGTACCCGCAGATAAGCACGACGGTCGTCGGTATTAAATGGCACAAATAAAATTTTGGCGCCTTTGCTCACGGCTATGCGGGCCAATTCCGGAAACTCGACATCGTAGCATATCAAAATGGCAACTTTACCTTTGTCGGTATCAAAAATCTCGAGCCGGTCGCCGCCTTTTACGCCCCACCATTTTTTTTCGTAGGGCGTAATATGAATTTTGTATTGCTTGCCATAGGTCCCGTCGCGCTTAAAAAGGTAAGAAATGTTGTACAGCGTATCATTTTCTGTACAAAAATGAGAACCACCGATGATATTGATGTTATACTTAACAGCAAGCCGCGTGAACAACTCGATGTACTGATGGGTATATCCGGTAAGCGACCGGATAGCCGATGCCGGATTTTGCGGCCCCATGAATGAAAGCAGCTGCATGGTAAACATTTCGGGGAACACGACAAAATCGCTTTTGTAATCAGACGAGGCATCTACAAAATATTCGCATTGCCTGGCGAACTCTTCAAAATTCTGTATTGAACGCATCTGGTATTGCACTGCACTCACCCGCACATAAGGCGAGTAGTTGATCTGATTCTTTCGCGCGTAGCTCTTGTAACTGATATTATTCCATTCCAGGAGTGTTGCATAACCACCCGATTCTTTGTCATTGGGTAAATAATCTGGCAACACACGCTTCAGGGCAAACCCGTTGGCTAGCTGGGCCGTAAGCACCGGATCGTAGATTTTCTTATCCATCACCCGGGTCACGTATGCATCAATAGTGAGTTTTTTCTGGTATTTGTGGTAGTTGGGCAAACGGCCGCCAATTAAAATACGACGCAAATTGTAATGCTTCGCCAGGTTCTTACGGGCATCGTATAGCCTGCGGGTCAGTTTCATGCCTCTATGTGCCGGATCAACCATAATCTCCATCCCATAGAGCGTATCGCCGCTCAGGGTGTGATTGCCAATGTTTCCATGATCGGTAAGCTCACTCCAGGAAGACGTTTCCGAATAATGCGACCAATCGATAATGAGAGAAGAACAAGAGGCTACAATCTTGTTATCCATCAAAATACACAACTGCCCTTCGTTAAACAAAGAAATAATATTCCCAAACTGTTGTTCGCTCCATGGCTTCATGCCGGGAAAACATTTCAGCTGGAGTTCTGTAATTTGTTTATAGTCCGACTTTTTCATTTTACGAAGCCGGATCTTCTTGATCGCATTTGTTTTTTCCATAAAATAACTAGATTGTTGCTTTCAGGTACATCTGTACGGGGAAAGCAGATTATTTCCTTAAGATATTAAAAACCTTTCGCTTGCCGGGTTTTATTAAGATTTTTTAAGAGCCGGCAAATACAGAAACAGGCACGACGAGGTGCTTTTTTTATTGGTTGAGTACGCGGAATGCCCCGTCAACAGTGGCGAAGACCAACCCAGGTGAAATTGCGTGCAAAAGGGCATGAAAAAAGCCCCGGGGGTCGATCCCGGAGCCTCTTTACCTTTAAAAAACGAATTACAAAGCCCAAAAATAATAGATTGTATCTAAAATACCTACTCTTTTTATGTTATTTTATCAGCTTCAATCGCATTCTCAATAAAAAATGTCTGTTTGAAGCCAATGGCACTTTTTACTGAATCAACGACAACTAAACAGTAAGAAACGATCAATCAAAATATTTCTTCGTTCAATTTTCCTAGAGAGGGGCGTTCCTATAAACTTGAATTTTACATTTTTTTGGATTCGCGTCGGCAAGGGCTTGTACAACGAGAAATAAAGTCCTGGTACTACGACAAGGCCGTTTCAACGGCGAGCCGTTCAGCAATAGCATCCCACAAGGCAATGCGGGCACTCAGGGCCTTTTTCACTTCGGCTGTTGCTTCGCGCCATTTGCGTTCGTCCTCGCCGCACAATTCCACGGTCATGCGGTAGGCCAATTGCGAATGGTGATCGCCATCCACTTCGATGTGACGTTCGAGGTAGTACTTCAGAATATCCACATTTCCGGGATTGCGATTGCTGAGCTCGCGCACAAACGATACAAACATGCCAGGGATCAGGTCTTCGCGGCCAAAGGTAAATACGGCGGCTTGTAGATATTCCTTGCCACTATGAATAACCTGGAATGTGGACCTCATAAAATTTTGCGAGGCTTCCGGTACCTTTGCCAATGCCATACTTTCCTCCACCGGCTTTCCGTTTCGCAGGGCGCCGATAAAATCGTTTATTACCGAGAGTTGGCAGCCGGCCTGTGTCATGGCTTCCTGGTACAATTCGAAGTGACTCATGCGACGCCCCTCAGCGTCCACATCCGACTCCTCGCCCAATACGATTTCGTTGATCAGGTAGCGGGTTTCAGCACTACCCACTGGCAGCCAGGGAAGATTTACGCAAGTGAGTTGACGCTGTAAGACCTTGAGTAACGACATAAAATCCCAAACGGCAAACACATGGTGTTCCATGAACAGCCTCAATGCAGGCAGCGAACGGATGTGCGCATACACCTGATGGTTAACTAACTGATTGCGAAGCGGCGCTATTTCAGCCTGCAAAGTTTTTAGATAAGGGCTCATCGTACAAAAATCGAGGCACAAATGTAAGCATTGAGTGCGGACATCTGACTCCTATCTTTGCCAATTAACATTTTCTCTATAAAAACTTCACCTCTACCCGCCTGTTAAGCTGGTTTTCAGCATCGCTACACTTTTTCGCGTCTTTGCAATCGTTCAGGAGGCGCGTCTCGCCATAGCCTTTCGGGATCAACCGCTGCGGGTCGATACCTTTTGCCACCAGGTAATCGAAACACGACCTGGCGCGTCCGTCCGACAGCTTGAGATTGTATTTATCGTTGCCGGCCGCATCGGTGTGTGCGCTCAATTCTATCCGTGCCGTCGGGTTTTCGTTAAGAAAATTCACCAGATTGTCGAGGATAGCATAGGATTCCGGGCGGATGGTAGCTTTATCAAAATCGAAATAGATATTATCGATTTTCACCACATTATCTTTTTTAACTGTTGGGTAAAGGTTCAGCGGATTGAGCGTTGTAATCACCTCGCGCCGCGACGGTTTCACGGCACGATCCTTTTCCGGAATGTAAAACTCTTTGCTATCGTAGTTATTGAACTGGAATGCCACGTGATATGCCTTCTCTGGGTCGGTAACAAACATCCAGTTGCCATCTTTGTCGGTTATGGTTTCGCTCACCAACACTTTTCGCCCTAAAGAATCGAGTTCGTACAGGCTTACCTTTACGCCTTGAATCGCATGGGCGGTAATACGGTCTATCACCTTGCCTTTGATGGTGTCCCAGATCAACAATTTATTGAAATACCAGACGATATCGCCTCCGTGTGCGCCTTCGCGGTTCGACACAAAATAACCTGTTTTGCCATTGTCTTTAAATAAGATCGAAAAATCATCTTTCGAAGAATTGAAAGGAATTCCCATGTTTTTTGGGTTTACCACAGTACCGTTAATGATCTGTGCTTTCTGTATATCCAGCCCACCAAAACCATTTTTCCCTCTCGACGAATAATAAAAAGCCGATGTTGTGGCATACGGGTACAAATCGTCTTCAATGGTATTGATTTCAGAACCAAGGTTCGCAGGGCGACCAAGCGTGGTATCGTTGATGATATCGGCTTTGTAAATATCATAGCCGCCGAAGCCACCAGGCATATTGGAACAGAAATAGAGCGATTTTCCATCGGCGCTCACTGCCGGAAATACGCAGTTGTAATCGAGGCTACTAACGTTCAACGGCCTGCCCTTTGCCCAGGTTCCGTTGCTATTGCGCGAACTGTATAGCTGCAAATTGGAACTTCCATTTTTATCAATGCTGTACTTTGCAGCTTTTTTGGGCTTATAAGTGCTGGCGTCGGTTGAGTTACGCGTATAAAAAAGCAATTTACCATCAGGCGATAAGGCAGGTCCGGCCTCATAATAAGTAGCATGCACACCACCGTCCAACTCTTCAGGTTTGGCAAAGTTTACCGTGTCAAGAGCTTTCACAAAAGCAAGATTATAATAGACCGTGCGTTGATCGGCTGCCGGATTTTTAGGAACCGATATCATCAGGCCACTGTTGTAAAATGTCATTCCCAGATGCAACTTCGAACGGGCAATATTGGTAGGATATGCCGCGTATTTGGGAACTGCCTGTAGATTCTGCCTGGCCCAGACACAGGTAGATGCAAAATACTCGGCCAGGATCTCGTTTCCACCACTGCGCGTTACATATTCCCGGTAAACCTTTTCGGCACGGTCGTATTGTTCGGCATTTTTAAGCAGCTGGGCATGCTCACGCAAATTATCCGGGGTATTATCGGTTGTGTAGGCATACACTTTTTCATACCACTCAAGCGCATTTTTGTAATCGTATAACAAACGGTAGGTGCGGGCTATTTGTTGGGTAACATAAAAAGTTGTTGCCCCCGCTCTATAGGCCTCCAGATACAGATCGAGTGCCTCATTGTATTTGTAGAGATGATAGTTTTCATCGGCCGCTTTCAGGCTATAAGCTGCATTTGCCGATGCATTTGTTGATGGGTTTTGTGCCGTTGCTAAAAACGGCACCGAAGCTAGTAAGAAGAATAGCAGAATATAACGCATACCTGGAAGAATTAGAAAGAGGGAACTTGTGCCCCGATCGTTTTTTTGTCGTTAACCAAATTAAAAATAAGCATGATCTCATGGCTTCCGGAGTTGTACCGGCGCAGCGCCGACAATGTATAATCATACGAATAAGCCAGTTTAAACATTGGTGTGATACGAAAGTTGACCAGCCCGACAAGGTCATTACTGGTACGGTATGAAGCACCAATACCGAACTTCTTATTAAAGATGTACTGTAAGTTGAGATCTGCCTGTAACGGTGAACCACTTACCTGTTTGACAAGGGTCGATAAGCCCAGGTCTGATCTCTCTCCGAGCCTGAAAAGATAACCAGCCTGAAGGTAATAATGCAGGTTATCGGCATTAAAGCTAACCTCACCTTTTCCGCCTGAAATCTTATTCTCCATCAGGTTCGGAATGGCAATGCCGACATAGTAGCGTTCATTCTGAAGATACATCCCATATTTAAAGTTTGGAAGAACAGCAGTTGTATTGCTATTGAACGACGGATCCACAGCATCGTTGAGAGTCAGGGTCGTGTAGTTGGTTTTCAGGATATTGGCGGTAGCCATCAACCCGAGCAAAAGGCTTGTTTTGGGAGTAAGCCGCGCTTTGAACGCATAACCCAGCGAAATCTCGTTATTGTTGTTAGCGCCGATCTGATCGTGCAGATATGCCAGTCCGATAGTATGCTTTGCCGACTTGAACGGCAAATTGGCATTAAAACCCTGACTGGTAGGTGCGCCGTTGAATCCTACCCACTGGCTGCGATGGTACACCGCACCGTTAAATTGTTCGTATGCACCGATGGCCGCAGGGTTCACAAATGCATGATAGAGCATATACTGGCTCAGGTTAAATTGGTTTTGGGCCTTCAGGCCGGCGGAAAGCAGTACGCCAACCGTTATATACATTATCTTTCTCATGATGTTCATCTATATATGTTATTTCAGGTTAGCTTGCTATTTACGTTTCAACTCTACATAGCCTTTCATAGCCGGCTTGTTCTTATCCAGGGTGAGGATATAGAAGTAAGTCCCTTCTACAAGCTCGCTGCCGTATAATGTCAGGCCTTTGCCCCGCGATTGCCCCATCCAATCGTTTTTATATGGTGCAGCCTTATACACTTCGTCGCCCCAACGGTTCAAAATCAACAACTCGTTATCCGGGTATTGTTCCAAGCCTTTGATGACGAAACCATCGTTATGACCGTCGCCGTTAGGCGAGAAGCCGCCAGGCACCTGAATGACGGTTTCTTCGGAAACAGTAATAAGCAACTTAGCCTGGCGACAGGTCATGGCGCAGGTCGCATCACAAATGCGGTAATATACCGTATCTGTACCGATAAATGTTCCGGAAGGTGTGTAGATGATTGTTCCGTTGGTGCCGATTGTGGCGCTTCCATGATAAGGCCCGGCAACGATCACAACGCTATTCGGATCACCTATATCATTTGCTGCTACCCCTGTGGTAATGCTGGTATTATTTTGCACGCTCGCCGCGTCATCAACTGCCTGCACGTTACCACCACTGATCACATTCACAGCAACCACATCGCTGGCACTGCAATTTGCCGTGCTTGTAACAGTAACAGTGTAGCTGGCACTAACACTTGGCGTTACCACTATACTGCTGGTAACAGCGCCGTTACTCCATAAATAATTTCCACCACCACTGGCACTTAGAGTAACTGAACTGCCAAGGCATACCGATTGGTCGGAGCCAGCGTTTACAGAAGGCAGCGGATTTACTGTAACAGTAAATGGCACGTCGCCACCAAGATTGCTACAGCTGTTGGCCACAGCCTGCACATAATATGTAGTTGTGACCGTAGGGTTCAGGTTTAGCGGCGTGGTGCCGATTGGCCCGGTTGCGCCGGGAGACGAATACACTGCGTAAACAGCCCCCGCTCCTGAACCGCCAGCCGTTACAGAAACAGGCTGCCCGGCACAGATCACCGATCCGCTAATTGCTACCGACGGGGTCGCAGGCGAAGCGCTAACCGTAATCGTCTGCGTTTGGGAGGCTGCGCAAGGCATGGTGCCTACAGAATAGGTAACGACGATGCTCTGTCCTGCCAAACCAGCCGGATTGAACATATTGCCTGAAACCCCTGTTCCGCTGAATGTACCACCGGCATTTCCGGTGACTCCGCTTCCCAGATTCAATTGAGCGGCATTCTCACAAAGGGTTGCAGGCACGGTAAAGCTGGCATTGGCAAGATTAACCACCTGGATGGTATGCGACTGTGATGCGATACAAGGATTCGTACCTACCTGGTAAGAAATGAGAATGGTTTGCCCTGCCAGACCAGATGGGTCAAATGTAGTACCGCTCACGCCTGTTCCTGTCCATGAGCCGCCACCCGTTCCGGTGAGGTAAGAACTCAGGTTCACTGTGCCGCTCGATGCACAGAGTGTTCCCGGGCTGGTCCAGTTGGCCGATACAGCAGGAGAGACAGTGATCGTAAAGGTTTTGACATCAGAACAGCTACCCGATCCTACAGAATAAGTCACTGCGATATTTCCACTGAGGGCTGTGGGATTAAACGTGGTTCCCGAAACACCGCTACCACTCCAGGTACCACCCGTGCTTCCGGTGATATAGTTGCTCAAATTGACGGTTCCATTCGAAGCACAAAGGGTGCCAGGTGTTGTCCAGGCAGCCGAAACAGAAGCTGCTACCGATATACTTTGCGTAAGAGAGGCCGTACACGAACCGTTAGCCACTGAATAAGTTACAGGAATTGTCTGACCTGTAAGCGAAGACGGGTCGAAATTTGTTCCGCTCACGCCGGTGCCCACCCAAGTACCACCGGTATTACCTGTTACCAAAGATGACAGGTTCAGAAGACCCGAGCCGGAACAGATGGTACCCGGACTTGTCCAGGCTGCGCTTGGCGTGGTGGTGACCGAAACAGTAACCTGTGCACAGGTTGTATTGCCACACAGATCTTCGCCACGCACAAAGTAGGCTGTTGTCATGGCTGGCGATACGACAACACTGGTACCGGTGCCGACCGCGCTCGTACCGCAGCCGTTGGCATACCAATGCCAGGTGCCGCCTGTACCGAGGCTTCCGCCACTAACGGTGAGCGTGCTGCTGTTGCCAGAGCAAATAGAAGCCGACGAAGGGTTGGCGGCCGCAGGCGCAGAAGAAACCGCATTCACATTAACGGTAATGCTGGAGCACACGGTGGTGTTGCAGGAACCGACGGCTTTCACAAAATAGGTCGTAGCTGACGACGGACTAACCGCGATGGTATTTCCGGTTCCGGCTGGGGTTCCGGTACAACTTCCGGTAAACCATTGCCAGGCAGCGCCTGTTCCCAGGCTTCCGCCATTAACCGTAAGTGTGGTTGTTGCCCCCGCACAAAGCGTACTGCTACCTGATGTGGATATAGACCCCGGCGCCGAACTGCTTGTATTAACGTTTACGGTTGTCGATACGCACGACGTATTTCCGCAGGTGCCTTCTGCGCGGAGATAGTACACTGTAGTCGATGATGGCGACACAGAAATGCTGGTTCCGCTACCGACCAGCGTACCGCCACAACTGCCACTGTACCATTGCCAGTTGGCAGCTGTGCCTAAACTACCGCCGTTGGCGCTTAACGTTGCAGAAGCACCGGAGCATAAGCTGGTAGTGCTGGTATTTACCGAACTTGCCGGTGTTGAAGCCGAATTGGTATTGATGGTAATACTCGAACATGCAGTTGTATTGCAAGCGCCGACAGCTTTTACAAAATAGGAAGTGGCAGATGAGGGGTTAACAACGATGGATGTTCCGGTGCCCGCGGCTGTGCCTGTACAGCTTCCTGAAAACCATTGCCAGGAAGCACCGCTGCCGAGGCTACCACCGCTAAGGCTTAAGGTGGTTGTGGATCCGGCGCATACAGTAGCGCTCGACGCCGATACCGATGCCGGCGCCGAACTCAGGGTATTGACATTGATGACGGCAGATACGCAACTTGTATTTCCGCAAGAGCCTTCGGCCCTTAGGTAATAGGTTGTGGTGGATGCCGGCGACACGATGATGCTGGAACCCGAACCAACGAGCGCTCCGCCACAGCTTCCGCTATACCAGCGCCAACTCGCGGCTGTACCCAGACTTCCGCCGTTTACACTGAGCGTGGCGGAACCGCCGGCGCATAGCGTGGTGGTAGTGGTATTGATGGACGTAGCCGCCGCCGACATGGTATTCATGTTGATGGTTACGCTCGAACATGCGGTGGTATTGCAGGTTCCTTCGGCGCGGACATAATACGTGGTAGCCGACGACGGAGAAACCGTGATGGCTGTGCCGGTTCCCGCAGCAGTTGTTCCGCATCCTCCGGTGTACCATTGCCAGGAAGCACCGCTGCCGAGGCTGCCACCGCTCACCGTGAGTGTAGCACTGTTTCCGGAACACACCGTGGTTGTGGTGGTATTGATGCCTGTTGATGCAGTCGAATTGCCGGAACCACTTGGCTCTTCAAGCAACAAAACGGCATTTGAATTGGCTGTCGCCGGACTTGCTTCAAAAAAGGCGCCACCACCCGGGTTGAACGTTGGCAAATTGTTACTTGCCGTTGAAAACGAATTGAATTGTTTGTAACCACAACCATTGGAGATGGTGGAAGGTTTGATCTTAATCCCATAGCAGCTTTCGCTTCCAGATCCGCCATAGTAAGTTGACCATTGCCCCACACCGCCGGCCGTAAATTTCATGAGAACCATGTCCATGCTGCCGCCCGAAGCTGGCTGGTTGTAAGCACCACCGAGATTGATGATGGGAAAATTGGTTGTATTGGTATAGCCAATGGCATAAATATTACCGGCATTGTCGGCCGAAATACCGGTTATGGATGACGTGTTATTGTCTGTGCCACCAACATAGGTAGCCCAGGTGAGCGCACCTGAGGACGAAAATTTCATGATGCCGCCATCTTGCGAGCCCGGACTCGACCAGGTTCCGGGCGACTGCTTGGTTGCATAATAGAAGGCACCACCTGGATTGACAGTAGGCAGACTCGGCCCGCCAATAGTGCGGCAGGCAATGAGTATATTACCGCTGGCATCGGTCGATACTTCCGAAATACGGTCGAGGTCGGTACTGCCATAATAGGTTGCCCAAACCGGCTGCATGCTGCTATTGAACTTGGCGATATGCAGATCGTAGCTTCCTGCAAAGGTGCCGCTATAGTAAGCTCCACCACCCGGATTAAGCAAATAACCCGATGTTGCGCTACCGCTGCTGGCCTGGCCGGCATAAATTAAGTTTCCTGAAGCATCGATGGTAATATCAGAACCTTGTTTGTAGGCTTGCTGACCGGCAATACCACTATTGAAATAGGTACACCATTCGAGTTCGCAATTACTGCTGAAACGCCCGAGGAAAGGATCCTGTGCGCCTAAGAACGTTGAGTTATTGTAAGCGCCTGCCAGGGTGCGTAGCGGAATGTTGTTGCTATTGAAGCGGTATGTTTCGCCGGTGAAATATACTTTACTGCCGCTCACACATATCCCGTTGATGCGCATGCCTGCGCTGTTTGTATTGGCTTGTTCGTGCTGAAACATGGTTGCCCACTGCCTTACGCCATTGGCATCGAGCTTCACAAGAAATGGTGTGTCGCCGCCATATAATTTGGTTTGATCCTGGTAGAAAGCGCCGCCGACACCGGAAGATTGTGTCGGGAAAACGGTTGCACCGTTGGTATAACCGCCGAAGTAAACGTTGTTGGATGCATCCACCCCAAGTGTTTTTCCATAATCACCGCCGGTACCGCAGAGGTAGTCGCCGCCGTCGCCACCATAATATGTGGCCCATTGCTTGGAGTAGTTACTATTGATGCGTGCGATCACCAGTTCGGATATGCCATCTTTCACAGCATCGTAGTATTGACCACTGCCGACATTGATGGTTGGCCAGGTTGCTGCATAGGTAGCATAAGCCACATAAATATTCCCATTAGCATCGAATGCCGAGTTGGCATGAAAATCCGATGAATAAGCATTGGCATAATAGCTGCCCCAGGTAATGGTAGGATCAATGACGAGTGTCTTGCTATGATCGTAACTGCGTACATCGAATGAAGCCACTTGTTTGCTGACACGGAATGCAGTAGGAACTTCTACTCCTGTCTCCTGGCAGTATGAGTAAGGTTTGTCTTCGATGATCGTATTGTAATCGCTGACTACCTTCAGTCGCCCATCGTCGATCCCAACAGTATTTGCCCCGTTGTACCGGAACTGTATAAGACTTGCATCTGCGCCAGGATGCACAATAAATTCATATTTCAACTTGTCTTCCTTAAAGTAATACCGGATGTCGATGCCCGGATAAATATCATGATACGTAATTTCTCCAAAGCTCTTCACGCCCAAAATGCCTTGCGGACAGTGACCCAGGTAATAATTGTTTTCGCCACTTAACGCATTTGATGCGCTGTGATTCGCGTTGGCATTGGCATTCAGCAGATCCAGGTCGAGCCTTGAAAAATGTACTTTTTTACCAATGGCATTCCAGTCGCCACGCTCATAATTTTCAATATCGGTTTTGGAATACTCAGCACGCGGTTTATTTTCGACTTTATAAAAGTGATACATCATACCATTGGGCCGGAAGTAAGCGTTGATGCCAGGCAACTCTAGTTTAAACTGTACTTCGGGATGAAGTTGCTTATTACGATCGATCAGCTGCCCTTTGTTCTCGGTAAAACCAGACGGGTCTTTCCCGGCACGAGCATGAAAGAGAGTTAATGATAAGCAACAGAGGAAGAGCGTTTTTTTCATGGACGATAATGTTAGGTAGTAAAATGTTTTCAGAATATTTCCAGAATTCAATAACTGATATGCCCCGTGAGTACGGGTATTTTTTACGACTTTGGTATGGGCGTATTTTTACGCACCTGAAGAGGGATTAATGACCAAAAACGAAAGGAATTTTGCGGGAACAGAACTGAAAGAAAGGAGGCGATCGAACTCATGGACGTGGGGTTTTGTATGCGACCTAATATATTACGAAAAACAACACCGCCCTGTTAAGAACTGATTTCCGGCACTTATCGGGAAACAAAATGAACCTTTTTTCTAAACCACAAATAAAAAATGACCAACCAGCATTTAGTAACGACGAAGTAGGATTTCGCCCTTCAACATCACAAACTGTTGATAAATGCTGGCATGTCTATAGGCGAAATTTCTCTGATGCCAGGCAAATGATGAACTGCCTGTTGCGGCATATAGGGCGCTTCAGCGGTTTCAGGCCGTTGTACAGCTATCATACCACCAAGGCTTCTTACGTACCGCAATCCATCTACGCCGTCGGCATTAGCACCCGACAGAAGCAGACAACTCAGACGCTCGCGGTAAACATCAGCAGCCGAAGTAAAAGCCACGTCAATACTTGGCCTGCTGTAGTTAATTTTCTCAGATACATCGAGAGAAAGGGTTTGATCTGTTTCGAACAGCACATGGTAGTCGGGAGGTGCCAAATACACTTCTCCGCCTCGAAGCGGCTCTTTATCGCCGATCTCTTTTACAGGCAACCCACTTCTCGACGCGAGCAATTCCGACAGTAAGGAGTCGGGAGTATTTTTGCGGTGCACAACAATCACAATAGCTTTCGATGGCGGCAACTGTACCAGTGGTAATACATCAAGCAATACGGCAAGACTGCCGGCCGAACCGCCAATGACCAACAAGCTCAACGTGTTGACTATTTCAACTTCTTCCATATTTTTTCTTTTCCAACCTGCCGGTAACGGCTATTGATCTGAGAAAACTTGATCGTTTCTTTGGATCCCAAAGCCAGGTAAGATAACATGCCAAGACTCCTGTCGAACAAATCGAACACGCGATCCTGCAGTTTCTTATCGAAATAGATCAGCACATTACGGCAGATAATAAGGTGAAATTCGTTGAATGAACTATCGGATACCAGGTTATGCGCCGAAAACACCATGCGCTTGGCAAGTTGCTCGTCAAACTTAACGCCATCGTAATTGGCACTATAATACGACGAGAAATCTTCGCGCCCGCCGGCAGCGATGTAGTTTTCGGAATATTGCTTCATGCTCGACATTGGAAAAATGCCGGCACGGGCCTTTTCAAGGGCATTGGGATTTAGATCCGTAGCATATAGGATAGATTTAGAAAGCAAATTGGCCTCTTTTAGTAAAATAGCCAGCGAATACACCTCTTCGCCCGTTGAACAGCCTGCATGCCAGATGCGGATATGCGGATGGGTTCCCAACCTCGGAAGCACGTCGTTTCGCAGCGCCTGGTAAAAAACCGGATCACGGAACATTTCCGTGACATTGACGGTAACTTCTTCTACAAAGCGTTTGAGATAGGACGGATCGTGTCGCACACGGTGTCTCAATTCGGCAAAGCTCGGAAAATGGTCAAGGGTACAAAGCCTGCTGATCCGCCGTTTGAGCGATGCCCTTGAATAGTCGGTGAAATCGTAACCATATAACTCCAACACATCGTTCACGAGAAGTTCGATATTTGCATCGTCTATCATGCGAGGTGCGGCCTGATTATCTCTAACAGTTTATCGACATCAACGGGTTTCGACACGTATGCGTCTGCTCCGGCTGCCAGGCATTTTTCACGATCGCCGAGCATGGCCTGCGCAGTAACAGCGACAACCGTTAGGCCAGCCAACGATTCATCTTTCCTGATCAGCGCCAAGGCTTCATAGCCGTCCATTTCGGGCATCATCATATCAAGCAATACCACGTTAATGGCCTTATCAGATCTCATAAGGGCAATGCCTTCAGCCGCCGACGCCGAAGACAGGCAGTCGAACTGCTTCGATTTCAGGGTTGCGGCCAACGCAAAGATGTTGCGCGGATCGTCGTCGATGATCAATACCTTTCTATTCATCCTCTAGTTTTTTTCATAAAGCCAGACACGAAGCAACGACAGCAACTGATCCACATCCACCGGCTTGGTGATGTAATCGGAAGCACCGGCGTTAATGCATTTTTCGCGGTCGCCGGTCATAGCCTTGGCGGTTACTGCTATCACTGGCAATTTTTTCCAGGCGGCGTTGTTTCTGATCTGCCTGGCTGTTTCATATCCGTCCATCTCCGGCATCATCATATCCAGCAGCACAATGTCGATCTGCGGATTTGTCTTGAGCTTTTCGAGGGCTTCTTTGCCATCTACAGCCGTTACAATGTTCATTTTTATAGATTCGAGAGCTTTGGATAACGAGAAAATATTTCTCACATCATCATCCACAAGCAACACCGTTTTATTGCTCAGGATCTCGTTCAGCATGCCGAGTTTCTTGTTGCCCGATAGGCCAACATCCGGTTTTTTCTTCTCTTCTACCAGGTGAAGGAACAACGACACTTCATCGAGCATGCGCTGATAGGAATGGGCCGTTTTTACCACGATCGAGTCGGCATATTGTTTAATACGCTGCTCCTCGGAAAGCGACAGGCTTTTGCCTGTAAAGATGATGATCGGCAACTTTTCGAAGCCTGGATTTTTCTTCGCTTCCTCAAGCAGTTGGTACGACTTGAGGTCCGGTATGCCCATATCGAGAATCACACAGTTGATCTCTTCCTTTTTCAGGGCCGACACGCTGTCGTTGATGTTGCTCTGCACTTCGGTGGCTATATTAAACGTTTCGAGGAAGTATGCCAGTGCCTTGGCGTGTTTTGGATTGTCTTCCACGATGAGCACCTTGCGTGAATCGCCACTCATAACGTACTCAATTTTCTGGAACACCTCCTGCATCTGGTCGTGGGCAAACGGCTTGTTGATAAAGTCAACGGCGCCTTTGGTGAGGCTCTCTTTT
>DAIUED010000029.1:0-17888 GCA_036845295.1 Bacteroidota bacterium | reverse complement strand
GCTTGTAGCAGATCACGATCTCGGCTTTCAAATGTTTGGCATAAGCATTGGCGCGCTTGCTGCCTCCCATATCCGGCGCGGCGATGGTAAGGTTTGGCAGATTAAGGCCCTGGATGTATGGCAGGAAAATAGAAGACGCATACAAATGATCGACTGGAACATCGAAGAAGCCCTGGATCTGATCGGCATGCAGGTCCATCGTCATCACGCGGGTAGCGCCGGCTACAGCCAGCATATCCGCTACGAGTTTGGCGCCGATGGCTACGCGCGGCTGGTCTTTGCGGTCTTGCCTGGCATAGCCAAAGTATGGCAATACGGCAATGATATTTTTGGCAGAAGCCCGTTTGGCCGCGTCGATCATCAGGAGCACTTCCATGAGGTTATCGGTAGGCGGCATGGTACTTTGGATCACAAACACGCTTTGCCCGCGGATACTTTCCTCGTAAGATACCTGGATCTCACCATCGCTGAAACGGTAATGTGCCATTTTTCCGAGATCTTTTCCGTAAGACCTGGCAATCTGCTCCGAAAGTGATTTGGTAGCGCTGCCCGAAAATAACTGAACTTCTGTTTCCATTTTTTTGTAAGGGAGGGCAAATTTACTAATTTTCAGCAGGTTTCCACAATAAATTAAGTCTTATTTTTTGGTTGACCAATAAAAACTATTACATTTGTTGCCCGGTTTGGAAACCCCTGGTGGGTTGAACACCGGACACCGCGTATTTTCTGCATGATTTGCAGCTATACCGGACACATTGCAGAAAAGCAATTTAAAAAAACAAAACGCCCAGATGGCGGAATTGGTAGACGCGCTGGTCTCAAACACCTGTGGGAAACCGTGCCGGTTCGAGCCCGGCTCTGGGTACTTAAACGAAAAACCCCTGATAAAGTCCTTTTATCAGGGGTTTTTGGTTCGATAACGTATCGTAAATTAGAAAACAGTTTATTTTCAAGGAATTGCAGGTTCGAGTTCGGAAGTGGATTTAACTAACTCAAGAGTTGTTTTTTTCAACATACGGCAACGATCGTCTTATTTGCAATCACCATTGGGTTCACAAAACTTTCCGCCTTGAATTTTCAACTTCTTGTGATTATCATTTTGCCATTCCGTAAATGCTGTTTCAAGCGCCTTTAAAATTTCATTTGGTTGCTGAGCACCTGCAATCGCGTATTTGCGATCTATGACAAAAAACGGAACTCCTGTCGCTCCAATAGTCTGTGCTTCTTTTGAATCACTTTCAACTTTTTGGGCGTAGATAGAATTAGTTAGTGCTTCGTTGACTTCAGTTTCAGATAAACCAATTTCTTTTCCTAACTCAATCAGCGTGGCGACATCACTCAAGTTTTTTCCTTGCGTGAAATACGCATAGAACAACCGTTCTTCCGCTTTTTCGCCCAAACCTTTTGTCTTGGCAAACTGTATCAAACAATGACCTCTTAATGAATTTGTCACAAGTGCTTTGTCAAAATTGTATTCGAGACCTACACTTTTAGCGTATTGAATTAACTCTTGATGACTTTTCTTTGATTGTTCATAGCTCATTCCTTTTCGGTCAGCCACGAACATATACATATCGTCTTGATATTTTGGGACTTCAGGAATAGTTGGGTCAAGTTGAAAGCTTTTCCATTCCACTTCAACAAATTCTTTGTTTGCAAATTGCGATAATGCCGTTTCAAAATTTCATTTTCCTATATAGCAAAAAGGACACATTATATCTGACCAAATTTCGATTTTCATTTTATTTTCCATCGGTTTATTCTTTGTTTCAATGCTTAGTTGCTTTTCAACTTGCTGTCCGCAAGCATTAAGAAAACTCATCGCAAAAATTGTGATTAAAATTTTACCTCGCATAATTTAGTTTTCTGAAATAATAATAAGACACGACAACTATAGCAAATGGCACAAGCGGTGCAATGCCTTTAGCCAAACCATCAATAAGGAAGTGTGCCAGACTTGCTGAAAGCAATAGGATTCCAAATCCTACGTAAGACCACTCTTTGATCATTATTGGTATTCGAGGAATAAGTATAATTAATGCACCAACAATTTTTAGTATATCTAATTCTAATCCAAAGTAACTTGGGAATTGCATTCTACGCATAGTTTCATTTAAGTACTCTCGTGGCGCAAAATATGAGGGTAACACAATTAAAACCATTGCAATAATGGTTACTGTCCAATAGATTTTTTTTTCTTTGTTCATCTTTATTTAAATTTATTTGGTTTCACATTACAAAACTATTTATATTTACTAACTAATAGTAAGCGATAACCTATTGGTAAGCACTTTCCAATAGGTTAGTAATTAAATTTTTATATAATGGCAAAGACAATTAAATGTGATTCTGCTGGTATCCGTGCCATAAAAGATGCTATGGAAACATTAAGCGGAAATTGGAAGCTACCGATATTGTTTTCGTTGTCGGGCGGATCAAAACGCTTCAAAGAAATTGCAAGAGAAATTGAAGGGATAAGTGATAAAATGTTAAGTAAAGAGTTGAAGGACTTGGAAATAAATCACCTTGTTAAACGGACAGTTTACGACACTTTTCCACCGACTGTTGAATACGAGGTTACAGAACATGCAGCGACTTTATATGAAGTAATGAAAGCTTTGCGTGATTGGGGCCAAAACCACAGAAAAAAAATAACTGGAAAATAAAGTGTCTTGACGAACAGAATTAGTTTAAAACATATCCAAAACCGGCAAATAATGGGCGAAAATCCCGGAAAATGGAAATCATTACTTTTGCCTCGAAGCTTGAATTTGATCTTCAGTTATGAGGTGACCATATAAGTCCCAAATTTGAGCCAAAGCCCTAGTATCTTCAAGGATTTGGTTAACATTTGGTTCGGATGGGGGTACTTAAACGAAAAACCCCTGATAAAGTCCTTTTATCAGGGGTTTTTGGTTCGATAACGTATCGTAAATTAGAAAACAGGGATCAGGGTCAAAACCTGTGGAGGGGATCATTTTTTAGGCAAATAGTTTTGTGAGTCTGAAGAGGAAGAAGTGTAATAGTCGCGACTTGATCCGACAAAAGGCTTACTTTTTAGCTTGCGATTAAATTTTCGTTTAGCATTTTTTCTTTGGCCAAAGATAAGGAATTCTGAAAAATCCATGCTCCCTTGAGACGCATCAGAAATATTAGAATTCCAGAGCGCCAAATTGTTTTTCTGAAACTAGGCTAAATATTGACAGACAATTTCACATCTATTGCCAAATGGCCATTACCTTTCCATTTAGTGGGGATTTTAGAATCTGCTAAAATGTGGTAACATAAATAAAAATAAATCAAATTTTGCCTTCAGCATTATAAAAAAAGCAACTTAAGAAGTTGCTTTCATTTTGACTATGCTAACCGCACATTTATGGCATTCATACCACGACGTCCAACCTCTGTATCATATAATACCTGATCGTTTTCATTGATGTTTTCATTTAAACCTGTCACATGGACAAATATTTCTTGTCCATCATCTCCTTTAATAAATCCAAAGCCTTTTACTTCGTTAAAGAATTTTACTGTTCCTTTATTCATTGTGTTGATTTTTTGCCCGCTGAAACGGGTAGTTACTAATAATACATCTTTACATTTTGTATAGATGACTTGACGAAAAAATTGTGTGATTAAACTGATTGTATTGCCAATACAAAATAGATTGAGACCCAATCTTCTAATGAAGATGACAAATGTACGACTAGTTATTCAATAAACCTAATTGGACCTTTCATACAATCTAGCCTTGGCTTAATTGGAGTCAATCAATTAACAATTCAATAACCGACCTATAGGGCTTCCGAGGGAAGGAATACATGAATGAACAGACTGAAACTAATTAGTAACACCTAATTGTTTTGATCTGAAATACTTATTTCTTAATAATTGGACTTAAACTACTTAATAACTAACCAATAACTATCTAGATAATTTCAAAAACTCAATTCCTTCGGTTTTTGCTAGTTGGTTAATTGAAAAGTTCAACGTTAGTACGCTTCTGTGAACTTAACCGGAAACCCCTAAAGTTAATAACGTTAAAACGCGTTTACTAAATAAAGGATACGAATCGATGCTCAACTTCCATTTTGAAGCAGCTCCACAATTCAATAAGCCAAAGACACCGACGCAACGTGTCGCGGGACGCGCTATTTAACTGGCGGATTCGTTTACTCATTAGCAGTAGGAATTGTATCATTTGATAAATCCACGAACACCAAATCTGCCGCTAACGTTTGAGTTAATATAAACATCGCCTGCCACCCAGCCATCAGTCTTAGCCGACACGGCAATATATGGGCGCCACGTTTTGCCTAACAGTGTTGATACATAAATTTCTGCTTTACCGCCCAATTGACTAACAGATGTCCTGAATTCCTGATTTTTGGGTTGCGTCCAAAGATGGACGGCAGGCGTGAGTAATAAAACTCTATTTCCTATCGGCAATTCTTTATCGATTAACTGAGCCTCTATACCGTAAAAACTATGGTTTAAATTGTGATAATTGTGTAACGCAAAAAAGACGTTATGCTTTTTGTAATTAACAAAAAAATTGCAGCCCAGGTCGTAGCCAAAAGAAGACATGTAATGGAATAAACCAAAGTTGAACCGTAAATCATTGCTCACCTTTATGGAATTTACATAGAACATCATGGGTGAAACAATGTTTAACCACTGTAAGTTACCCATTTTCTTTAGGTAAGTTAGTTCTTCCTTTGTCAGATCGCTTGTTTGCCGGTAACGCCTTATACCCACACCCGAAGAACTCAATCCTCTATCTGCATAGGACTCTGTAGGACGCGACAGGTCATATATCCAACCGGTAAAGTCTAATCCTGTAAAATCCCTTTTCCGTATGCTTGTTCCTGCGGCCCTTTCCGACTCTACTGTCACCGAGTCACCCTCTGAAGTGGCACACGACCGAACATACAAAATGGAATTAAGATTATTCATCCAATAGGAAATCGTGCTTGATAAATTAAGCTTGTAATAAAAATTATCTTTTTGAACCGCTTTAACATATTCATATTGAGCCTCAATACCGGCTATTCCCATTCTTACAAAATCGGCATTATTCTTCGCCTTAAAATTAGCCAAGGCTTCATCTGTAATATGACTTACAGGAACAAAACTTTCCCCAATCGGGAAGGTGTTCATTTCATTAAAGCTCCGAACGTTATTTTTATTCATCACGGCTCTATGCCATTCTTCGTGTGTCCAACCGGTGCCTAATGGCGTTCCTCCTATCAGATTCTCGATGACGAAATTGGTACACCCCAAACCTGATTCCCTTAAAATTGTGCCCATAAGGGTATATTTCTTTTTGGGATTAAAAAACAACCTTTTCGTGTAGTACTGCTGCACTTCTGCAATAGACTTAGACAAGCCTAACGATTGCTGCATGCTCGGGCTAAACTGCTTAAACGCCAACCCGTTATTAGTGGTGTTAGCAGGTAAATCCAACAAAGGAAGATCGATGATGAATTTTGTTTTGACACTATCCGTTTGCGCTTGAAGATTTAGCGCCAAGATCGTAAATGCTGATGTGAGAACTACTGTTTTTTTCATATTGTTGATTACTTATCTCTAGCTTAGTGCTGATGTTCCGGTTGCTGCGCTGGCGGTTATGCAAAATGGGTTATCGGTGTTTTACTTTTATGTTTAGTGGCGTTAGATTCGATAAGCCTCCTGCTACATGCCTGTTTTGAAGAAGCCTTAACTCACTAGTAAAAACGACCAAAAAGTTGAATTTGGATGATTAAACATGTGAAGCTCTGCTAACATTTCAGTAACAAGATTAGATTGCTACCTAAAACGTTTTGAATAATGTAAATCGGGAAAAGCCTATGATGATTTTAGTGCCGGGAAAGCTCCGCATTCTTTTTAAGGGATACATTCATTATGTTTTTCTGACTACTTTTATCTAAAGTTTTCACAAAGAAAAGTATCTGCTACCTTTACGGCAAGTAGATACAAAAAAGTAGGCTACACACCAAAACTATACTATTACTGCTAATCAATAGTTTAAAAATGAATAACATGAAAAAAAAAGTGAGAATAGCGCATTGTGCAGTTGATTATGCCTTTCAACGAATTGGCGGAAAATACAAAGGGAGAATTTTATGGGTGCTGAGAGAGGACGTTTTGCGATACGGAGAAATAAAGAGAGCGGTGATAGGGATTACATCAAAAATGCTTACCCAAACATTAAAAGAACTCGAAGCCGATGATTTAATTACAAAAAAAGTGTATTTAGAAGTGCCACCAAAAGTTGAGTATTCGCTTACCAAAACAGGAAATGAATTAATTCCGTTCATCAGTCAAATGAGAACTTGGGGCGAAAAGCAAATGTCAAAAAATTGAACACTCAGCTTGAAATAGTAATATAGCAACACAAAAAAATTGCATTAAAAGAAGGGCTAAGATTGACAAACACAATACTCAAAATGAGCACCTGCAAAAACAGATCTCTCAATCATTTTACTGGTCAGGATTCAAGTATTCTAATCAAATCATTATTTATGTAAAACACCTCGCGGCCCTCTTCCTGAGCGGATAAGACACCAAGCTCTGTTAATTGCAGCATGTATTTCGTAAGCGTTGTTCTACTTCTGGCTCCTGTTACTTCACCAACAAGTTTTTGCTTTATGTATGGCTGCGAAAACAAGGCTTGATTTAATTCCATCGAATACCATTTCAATTTTGAATTCGCATACCTATATGTTGCCTCCATTTGGGCTAAAATTTCATCGATTTTTTGATTGGTTATTTGCGATGTTCCTTCTACAGCCTTTAACATAAAAATGATCCAAGACTTCCAGGCACCTCTTTGCGTTACACCTGCTAAATGATGATAATAATCGTCTTTATGGCTAATGATATATTTGCTCAGATACAAAACCGGATGTGATAATAACTTTTGGTCCACTAGGTATAATAAATTCAGAATACGCCCGGCTCTGCCATTTCCATCAATAAAAGGATGTATAGCTTCAAATTGATAATGTCCAATTGCCATTTTTAATAGGGGATCGAATTCATTGCTTTCATTTAAAAAGTCGAATAAATTATCCATCTTTTTTTCAATTATACCCAGTCCTCTTGGTGGCGTATAGACTATTTCGCCTGGTTTAAACTTGCTTTGCCCTCTTTTAATGACAACTTGAGATTGAGGTGGACGAATGCCTTGTTTAGTGTTTTTGATTTGTTGAAATATTTTAGTTGCTATCGTTTTATCAAACGCTTTTTTCTTTACCAATGCATTATAACCTCCCCACAATGCTTCTCTATACTTCAAGACCTCCTTTATTGCGGGATTCGCGGCATCTTCTTTTATAGTATCTGATACTGCCTTATATAATTCGTCTTCTGTTGTAAATATATTTTCAATAGCCGTAGAACTTCGTGCCTCCTGCAATGAAATCGTATTTACAAGCATTAATGGATTAGGAATTCGCATAATGTTTCTATTCAATTCAGCCAAAGCCCTTGAAGCTAATCCCCACTGTATCAAAATTTCTTTGTCAATTATGCTTTCCGGTGGGGGCAGATCCGGTAATTCATTAAAAGGTAAATTTCGGTCAAAACCAGCTATTTTTGATTTGTTCATTTATTTCAAATATTTGGACATATATCAAAAATAGGTTCAATTTCTTTATCCTACAAATATCCTGTTCAATTTCTGCCAAAAAAAATGAACAATTAATAGGCTTTTACCTAATCAGGATGCCGAAAATTGGAAAAACCTTAAACCAACGCCCAACAATACTTATTGTGGGATCTGTTCGACCAATACTTCGTTTCCGGCTTTGTCGAAGTATGTACAGATCATGCGGTCCATGCTGATCTTCCACTTTTCGATGCCGGTTTGTGCACACATGGTGATGAAGGTCAGGTAATCGGTTTTTCCCTGCTGGTGAGCCAATAACTCAGCTTTGAAGGTGTCTGTTTGCACGCTATCGGCTATTGACAAGGGCGCATATTTTGCAGGCACCGTAACTGTATGCTTGTTGTTGCCATGGTAGTCGGCATGCCCATCGGATACGTAGGCTTCGTAATGCGTAACGCCCAGGGACCTGATTTCGCGGATATACGCCGGGAAATCGGCACCTGATTTTACTTTGCTGTGAGCTGCTTTGATTTGTTCTGCTGTAAACATGGTGTGTTGTTTTTTAAGTGTTAAACGATCTGTTAATGTGCATGCAAATACCAGGTTCAGACTTGTAAAAATGAATATGCATTTTAACAGCAGTTTCCTCATGGCTTGCACGGCCTTGCAAAGTTGTCTTCTTTCTGACAGCCTTCATTGTAAAAAATCGTTTTTTTAAAGGAAACGTTTGAAATTTTCGGGCGTATCGCCTGTAAATTGCCGGAAATCCTTGATAAAATGAGCTTGATCGAAGAAATTATTTTCATAACAAATTTCTGTCAGCGTCTTTGATCCGTTTAGGTCCTCAAGAACGGAGTTGAAGCGGACGATGGACGCAAACTTCTTCGCCGTTGTCCCGACCACTTTTCTAAACCGCTTTTCAAACGGGCTTTGGCTGATGAATAACTTTTCGTGAAGTGCTTTAATTTGGATGCTTCCCTTTGATTGGTAAATGAGCTTAACCGCTTCAAGGATCAATGCATCGGCCTCGATATCTCTGAGCTGCGAAAGCAAAAACTGCTCCACAATATGCACCCGTTGCCGGTCTGTAGCAGCAAAAGCCAAGGTTTCTTCTACTTCTGCTACGCGCACTCTTTCAAACACATCTTCCAGTGATACGCTCAGGCTGAAAAGCTCGTGGGCTGGATGAGAAGCGAAATGAGTAAAACCGGTTTCCGTAAAGAAAACCAGCACTGTGCCAATGCCAGCAGAGTTCCGGAATATCCGGTAGCTATCGGTAACACCTGTGATACCCGCAGATAACAATTTGCGTTCCCCACCACCTTCCAACGTTGCCAGCTGGCCCCGGTATTGAAAACCAATCACCAAACCCGCAGATGGAAATACCTTATAGTCGCTTTGCTGTTCGTTTTCCGATACCACAAGGTACTTGACATAAGGCCTGAGGCGTTCGATGGGAAGATATTTATCGAATTTCATACAGCGATTTCCTGAAGCAAATTACCAAAATAACTATCATGCGAGTGTTTTCTTTTCGTTCATTTCTCAAAACTAACGCTATTTTCCTGCTTCCAATCGCTGATGACAAACCCGTTACTTTCCAGTGCTACGAAGTACAAGGCATCAAAGCCTTCATTGGGATCTGGTAGTTCTAACTTACCAAAAGTGCCTTTGATCCCGATTTCCGGAATGTTGTCTTTCCCCGAACGGTGACTGTTTCTGTTCAGTGCATCCTCTATTCTGGATTGAAAATAATATCCGGTGACCTTGAACTTATGTTGTTTTGCCTCGGCTATATACCGCACGCGATCTGCTTTCTCTGGATTTGTATTATCTACCACAAAAGGCTGTTGCACAGCAAAACATGCGGCCATAAACACTTGCTCCTTGTTACGCGTATTCAGTTGGTCGAGAGAGATGCGCATGTGTGTTTTAAAGAATTTCTCTTTATAAAAACTCGTTTTTCCGGTGGCTTGAATTCCACAGAATATCACCATTTCCATGCTAGTCTCTTTTTTTTGTCAAACAGATGCCAATTAGGCCGGCACCCTGAAAGGCTAAATACCGGATAAAAGTAAAACAAAAAGCATTACATTTACTTATGGCATTCGACGAAACACTATCCGACAGGATCCGGGAAGCATTGGTGCAACAGCCCGATGTAGAAGAAAAACACATGTTTGGCGGCGTATGCTACATGGTAAATGGCAAAATGTGTGTTGGTGTTGTGGGCAACGAGCTCATGTGCAGAATAAACCCTGACAAGGTAGAGGAGGCGCTTGGCAAAAACGGCTGCCGGCCAATGGATTTTACCGGAAGGCCGATGAAAGGGTATGTGTATGTATCCGACGATGGTATGAAACGGCAAAAAGATTTCGACTATTGGATTGGCTTATGCCTTGATTTTAATGTCCTGGCAAAAGCCACCAAAAAAAGAACTGCCAAAAAGTAAGTCGAAACACAGTACCAAATATCAGTATCATGCATAGCAAACAAATCTGGGCAAACTTATCTGCAAGCAACCTGGAAAAAACTGAAACATTTTACACCCTGCTTGGCTTTTCTGCCAGCCGTGCCGTATCGCCCGCAGGCGAACTAACCAGCGTATCGTTCGGCGAAAAAGCGTTTGTCATTAACTTTTTCCAAAAGGAAACGCTGGAACAAAATACAGAAAGCGCTATTGCGGAAACAAACAGCAGCAACGAGGTTGTTTTTAGCCTGTCGGCCGAAAGCGCTCATGAGGTAGATGCCTGGGTGGAAAAGGTAAAAAAAGCCGGTGGCAAGGTATGCTCTTTACCCTATCACATCGACAAAGGCTACACCATGGTATTTGCCGATCCCGACGGCCACAAATTCAATGTGCTCTACTGGCCTGGCATGTAGCGACGTTACCCTCAACACATTCGCTTTCCAAATCATTTGCTCTATACTTATTCTGCTCCCAAAAAGCGCGGACTGTACTTAGTCCTATATCAGTGCAAAGCCTCTACCAGAGGCAATTGTAACAAATGTAACCGTCTGATGACTTTTATCACGTCATCTTTGTACCACACTTTAACACCTGGTATATGGAAATCATCGGCTACATCTCTTCAATTCTTATCGGCATTTCTTTAGGGCTTATAGGCAGCGGCGGTAGTATCCTCACCGTACCGGTGCTCGTTTACCTTTTCTCGGTTGACGCCGTGGCTGCCACAGCTTACTCGCTGTTCATTGTTGGCTTCACGGCAGCGGTGGGTTCGGTTGGCTATTTCAGAAAAGGCCTCGTCAATGTAAAAACAGCAATCGTGTTCGGTGCACCATCCATTGTCGCCGTTTTTTTGACCAGGGCCTACATCGTACCTGCTATTCCGAAAGAAGTATTTAGCCTCGGCAGTTTTATTGTCACAAAAAGCATGTTAATGATGCTGTTATTTGCCATACTCATGGTAGCCGCTTCCTACAGCATGATTAAAAAAGACAAGAAAAAAACGGAGGAAGAAACAGGACCACAAAAATTCAACTACCCCGTTATTCTTTTGGAAGGCGCGGTTGTAGGTATGGTGACAGGGCTTGTTGGCGCGGGCGGTGGTTTCCTCATCATCCCGGCGCTGGTACTTTTGTCGAAATTACCGATGAAAGAAGCCGTAGGTACTTCATTGGTAATCATTGCTGCCAAATCCCTGATAGGCTTCTTCGGCGAAAGTGGCGAAACACCTATTGACTGGAGCCTTCTCGCATGGGTTGTTGCATTTGCTACAGCAGGCATATTCATAGGAATCTATTTATCCAAAAAAATTGACGGTGCTAAACTAAAACCTGTTTTCGGCTGGTTTGTCTTACTCATGGGCATTTACATCATCATCAAAGAAACCCTTTTAAAATAACAACTAACACATAACCTCTAACGAACACTGACATGAAAATTGAACAAATCTATACGGGATGCCTGGCACAAGGTGCCTATTACATCACTTCCAATGGCGAAGCGGCCATCATCGATCCTTTACGTGAAGTGCAACCCTACCTTGATCGGGCGGCCAAAGACAAGGTAACGATCAAATACGTATTCGAAACGCATTTTCACGCCGATTTTGTGAGCGGCCACCTAGACCTGAGTAAAAAAACGGGAGCACCCATCATTTACGGCCCTAACGCCGCTCCCGAATTCAAAGCCATTATTGCCGAAGACGGCGAAGAGTTCAAACTCGGCAATGTGAGCATTAAAGTTCTTCACACACCGGGTCACACAATGGAAAGCACCTGCTTCCTGCTGAAAGACGAGAATGGAAAAGACCACGCATTGTTTAGCGGCGATACGTTGTTTCTGGGCGATGTAGGCCGCCCCGATCTGGCACAGAAAGCCGCATCGATGACGCAGGACCAACTGGCTGGTTTGCTCTATGATTCATTAAACCAAAAAATCATGCCCCTGGCCGACGATGTGATCGTTTATCCCGCACATGGTGCCGGCTCGGCCTGCGGAAAAAACATGATGAAAGAAACCGTAGATACGCTGGGCAACCAGAAAAAAATGAACTACGCCCTCAATCAACCGAATAAAGAGGAATTCATCAAAGCCGTTACCGACGGCTTGTTACCGCCACCGGGTTACTTCGGCATGAACGTGGCCATGAACAAAAAAGGTTACGAGAGTTTCGAAACAGTGCTTAACAATGGCATGCGCGGCTTATCGGTAACTGAGTTCGAAGCTGCTGCGGAGACGACAGATGCCATCATGCTCGATACACGGGCTGCTGCCGATTTTGCCAAAGGATTTATTCCTCGTTCCATCAACATCGGCATCAACGGCGATTTTGCGCCGTGGGTTGGTGCCTTGATCCGCGATGTGAAACAGCCGATCCTACTCATTACAGAAGTCGGCCAGGAGGAAGAAACCGTAACACGCCTGAGCCGTGTGGGCTTCGACCATGTCATCGGGCACCTTATCGGTGGTTTTGCTGCCTGGAAAGATGCCGGCAAAGAAGTTGATACTGTCAACCGGATCAGCGCTTCTGAATTTGCCAAAGAAGTGAATGTAAAAGCCGACACAGTGGTCGATGTCAGGAAAGAAAGCGAGTACCGCGCCGAACACGTGGAAGAATCTTACAACAAACCACTCGACCAGATCAACAGCTGGTTTGCAGAAATGAAAGACGACAAACCATTTTACCTGCACTGTGCCGGTGGATACCGCAGCATGATTGCCGCCAGCATCCTGAAATCGCGTGGAGTTCACAACTTCAAAGAAATTGAAGGCGGCTTCAAGGCCATTGCCGAAGCCGGCGTACCGAAAACGGATTTTGTTTGCCAAAGCAAACTGCAAAAAGCCTGATCCAACACGCAGCGGCCATATAGTCGCTGCTTGTCCAATCTAAATCCTATGAAAACATTTGCATCTATCATCACCGGAATGGCAATGGCACTCAGTCTTAGCCAGTGTCATTCCGGCACAAAAACCACAACACCCATGGAAACAACAACAGCAACCTCTACCAAAGAAATCATCGTTGACGTAAGAACCGAAGAAGAATGGAACCACGACGGGCATGCCGACTGTTCTGTAAACTATCCCCTCGATGCGTTTGACAGCAAAATAGAAGAACTGAAACAATACGATAAGGTCGTTCTGGTTTGCCGGAGCGGCAACAGGGCCAATATTGCAAAAGCCCAACTGCAACAGGCAGGCTACACCAAAGAAATAGAGAACCTGGGGGCCTGGCAAAATTTGAACTGTAAAACCAACTAACCATGAATGTATTCAAATCGTGGGGATTGATGCGGATGCTCCGCCTGCTTTTCGGAGCATTTGCCATTGTGCAGGCTATTATCATGTCCGACCTGGTACTGGGACTGATGGGTTTAGCAGTAGGCGGCATGGCATTTTTTAACGTCGGTTGCTGTGGATCCGGCGGCTGCCGAACAGATAATCGCAGCGACTCCTCGCATGCAGGCAAAGTAACATATGAAGAGATCACTTCAGGATCCTGATTAACAAACAGCACTATTTTTTAATTCGATGGACGCTCAATTTTGGAACCAACGCTATCAGGAAGACGGATTTGCCTACGGCACCGAACCAAACGTATTCCTGAAATCAAACGCAAAGCTATTGCCGCCTAAAGCTCGCATTTTATGCCTGGCCGAAGGCGAAGGAAGAAATGCAATCTATCTGGCAGAACAACAACACCAGGTAACTGCGATCGATTACGCCGCGGAAGGCTTATCGAAATTACAGCAACTGGCAGCGGAACGCAAATTGCACATCGAAACGGTTTGCGCCGATCTCGCAGACTATCGTTTGCAAGCCGGTGCCTGGGATGCCATTGTCTGCATTTTCGGGCATTTTCCGTCGGATGTGCGCAGGCATGTTTTTTCGCAACTACATGCTGCATTGAAGCCCGGCGGTATATTCATCATGGAAGCCTACGCCAAAGACCAACTGCAATACAATACCGGTGGTCCCAAAACAGAAGCACTGCTGTATAGCACAGAAGATCTGAAAACCGACCTCGCCGGCTTTAGCAAGCTAAACATCCATACCGGACAAAAAGAACTATCAGAAGGCAGTTACCACCGGGGATTGTCGTCGGTTATCGACGTGATTGCTGTAAAAGACACAACAAGCGCTTAGCCCTCGCATTGCCTGACACCTGGCATTGCGATTTCCCAACGCTCTGTAACATTTGTAACCGTTAAACACCTGACCCGGGTCATACATTTGCCCGGTAAACAATCTCATTATGATTTCACTATTCAAAAATCTGTTTAAATCGACGCGAGTTGATCTTGCGCAACTCATCAAAGAAGGCGCTGTGATCGTGGACGTTAGAAGCAAAGCCGAATATGCTACCGGCCACGTAAAAGGCTCGCTCAATATTCCGTTGGAGCAAGTGGGTTCGAGTTCCGACAAGCTCAAATCTTACAACCATATCATTACATGCTGCAGAAGCGGAAACCGCAGCGGCATGGCCAAACGCACACTGGAGGCAAAGGGCTTCAAAAATGTAACCAATGGCGGAAGCTGGCAAAACGTCAACCAATACAAATCGTGATGGAAACACTGAAAGTATTAATCCCTACCGATTTTTCGGTGCAAGCCGAATACGCTTACCTGATGGTGAAAAAGCTGGAAGAAAAAATTCCGGTGGAAATTCACTTCATGCATGTGCTAAACGTACCTGACACGGTATCGATGGGAAAAGACGGACGTATTCAAACCTGCGGCGACATCAGCGTGGAGTATGTGGTATCGCAAAAAAACATTGCTGAGCGCAAACTTGCCGACTTAAAAAACCAATACGGCAATAGCATCATCACGCACCTGGAGCTGGGAAAACTCACCGAAAAGATCGTTTCCTATTCGCAGGAAAATAAATTCGATCTGATTGTGATGGGAACCAAAGGCGCCTGGGGCTTGAAAGAAAAACTCTCGGGGTCAGAGACACAAATTGTAGCGCGCCAGTCAATGATCCCGCTGCTGTCGCTCATGTGCGACCGCTCCGACCTGGTGATCCAGAATATACTGCTGGTACATGACTTCAGCAAGCCGAAAAACGAAAACCTGGCCCTGCTCCATAAGCTCATCAGCGCCTTTCAGACCAAAGTTCACCTGCTCCAAATTTCAAAAGAAAGGTCGGAAGAAAAGCTATCTGCCGTGATGGCGAACATGACCGAATTTGCTATCGCCAACCACCTCGGCAGCGTTGAACGCCACGTGCTCAACGACAGCGACGTCGAAAATGGGGTGATCCATTTCAACCAGATGCAGGAGATGGATATCGTGTGCATCGGTACCCACGGCAAAGGCGGCCTGTTTCATCATTCAGCTACCGAAAAACTCATCAACCACTTGTTCAAACCCATTATTTCCTACCACATCAAAAACTGATCATTTCTATGTTAGAGTTCATTCAACAGCCCTGGACGTGGTGGATCTCAGGCACTCTCATCGCCGCGATCATGTTCCTGCTCCTGTTCTTCGGCCAGTCATTTGGCTTCTCTGCCAACCTGCGCACCATTTGTTCGGCTGCCGGTGGCGGAAAATTCGTGAAGTTCTTCGACTTCAACTGGCGCTCGCAATTGTGGAACCTGGTGTTCTTACTGGGTGCCATTCTCGGAGGCTTCATTGCCAGCCAATTCCTGTCGAACGGCGAGCCCGTGCAGATCTCGCAGAGCACCATTGCTGATCTTGCTAAACTTGGTATAGCGGCACCCACATCGGCCCAGCCCGACGAACTGTTCAGCATGCAATCGTTGTTGACCTGGAAAGGCTTTCTCATTCTGGCAACCGGTGGCCTGATGGTCGGCTTCGGTTCGCGCTACGCTGGCGGCTGTACATCGGGCCATGCCATCAGCGGTCTGTCCGATCTTCAGGTGCCTTCACTCATTGCAGTGATCGGCTTTTTCATCGGCGGCCTGCTCATGACCTTTGTTTTACTTCCTTTCATTCTCTGAACTTATGAAATTCCTTAAATTCTTATTACTCGGCACCTTGTTTGGCATCGTCATGGCCAAATCAGAAGCATTTTCCTGGTTCAGGATCCAGGAGATGTTCCGCTTCCAATCCTTTCACATGTATGGCATCATCGGCACTGCGGTAACACTGGGCGCTATTGGCGTAGCCCTGATCAAACGGTATAGTATCCGCGATGCAAAAGGAAACCCTATTACGTTTTTTCCGAAAGAGAGATCTGTTATACGTTACCTGTTGGGCGGAACGATCTTTGGACTAGGATGGGCTCTGAGCGGCGCCTGCCCGGGGCCGATGGTTGTCAACATCGGGTATGGCTACCTGGCAATGGGCGTTGTGTTCCTGTTTGCCATCATCGGCACCTATCTGTACGGCGCCATTAAAGATAAGATCCCTCACTAATCCTCAAACACATTGTCATGGAAACCTCAACAAAACCAGATGGAGCCTTAGCGCCGGTAGTTGGCACCCTCATCAACATGATCGTTCTGTTGCTGGTGGTGATTGCCGCATTGGTCGCTATCATTGCTGTGTATATCCCCGACTTCCATCCAGCTCCGGAAAAGAAACAAGTGGCCGCACCGGTGCCGGATGCCAACGGCAACTTCACCGAAGAGGCCAAACAGCAGGCGCTGAAACCGAAAGATACTACCAGCTACTGGAAAGCGCCGGATGTTGCCGGACTAGATCAGGATCCGAACAAGGATCTCATTTTGTACGGAGAAGATCTTATCATTCATACATCGGATTATTATGGCGAACACGGCAAGATCTTCAAAGCATCCACCAACGGCATGAACTGCCAGAACTGCCACCTGGAAGCCGGTACCAAAACATACGGCAACAACTACTCGGCAGTAGCTGCCACCTTCCCAAAATACCGCGCGCGGTCTGGAGTCGTGGAAAACATGTACAAGCGCATCAACGATTGCTTCGAGCGGAGCCTGAACGGCCGGGCGCTCGATACAAATTCCAAAGAAATGCAGGGAATTGTTGCCTACATGAAATGGCTTGGCAAAGATGTTCCAAAAGGCGAAAAGCCTGCGGGTGCCGGCTTCAAAGACATCTCATTCCTCGACCGCGCAGCCGATCCGGAAAAAGGAAGCGCAATTTACACCGAAAAATGCCAGAGCTGCCACCAGGCAAACGGCGCAGGATTGATGAACGGCGACAAAACCGCCTTTACCTATCCACCACTGTGGGGCAACAAGAGCTACAACGACGGCGCGGGATTATACCGCTTGTCGAACTTTGCTAAATTTGTAAAGTACAACATGCCCCTGGGCGCATCGCACAACAATACGCAACTGAGCGACGAAGAAGCATGGGATGTAGCTGCATTTGTGAATTCGCAACCCCGACCGAAGAAAAACATTAAAAAAGACTGGCCGAATATTGCAGAAAAACCGTTCGACCATCCCTTTGGCCCTTACGCCGATGGATTTGATGAAAAACAACATAAATATGGCCCATTCCCACCTATTCGAGAAAAGATCAAAGCCATGAAAACCAAAAAAGCGACTGCCTAAATGAAATACGCCATTGCCCTGCTCCTGATACTTTCATTCGCGTCCCAGGCGCAGGATTCTATCAAGGCCCCGGTTAAGTTACGGACCAACGACACCACGCTGCGCGACGTATTTCTGAAATCGAAAATAGACGTGCATGCACGTTCGGTATTTATGAGTACAGTGAACGAAGGTGCACTGAAGGACGACTATGCTCTGGCATCGGGGGCCGGCCTCGGGATCACCACCAAATCGTATTATGGCCTGCAGGCCGGCATCAGCGACGGCCAGGAACGGCGCCTGTACGACGACGTGA
>DAIUED010000028.1:0-18702 GCA_036845295.1 Bacteroidota bacterium | reverse complement strand
CTATTACAGTAATTACACGCCTCCTTACGCGGGAAACATCTCCGTCAGTGTACTGGAGGAGATGTTTCCCGCGTAAGGAGGCGTGTAATTACTGTAATAGTTCTGGAAATAAACGCCATTGCTGCCCGATCCACTGACGTTGCTGAACTCGCCACTTTCGAGCGGGCGGTTGTGGGCATCGTAGGTAATATAAGAAAAGCGTTTTCCTGCTTTCTGCTCCGCATTTTGCGAGTAACGCAACTGCCCGTCGGTATTATACACATATTCCTTGAGCCCTTCATCGGGACTTTTCTCAGCGATAAGCTGGCCGAGGTGGCTGTAGTCGTAGGTCGTAGCCATGCTTACCGTTCCCGGATTACTGCAATGGATGCCTTTGGCAGAAACACTGCTGCGCAGGTTGCCTCCAAGGTCGTAATAATTTACGCTCCAACGCCCATAGTCGAGGTCGTACTGCACGATACCGGCAGGAGCAGAGATGCCGACGCCCGAAAAGCCTGCGGCAAAAGATGGGCTATAAACCACGCGGATTCGCAGAAACAGTGGTTGCCCGGCACGTAAGATCAGGTAATTGGGATCGAAGGCCAGCGCGCGCGTACTGCTGTTGATGGTGTAATCCACCCCGGGCGTAAGCACTTTTTCGCTGATCTGGTCTGTAATGGCGTAGCTGATATCCGCATCGGCAACGGTGAAGGTATTAGGCCCGAACTTGTAAGTAGGCAGCGGAAAGCTCAGGGAACTTTTTGCGGCATGCGGCACGTGGATGTCGATGCTTTGTGTGCCGTACCAGTCCATGTAATTGCGAATAGCCGTCATACTGCAGTTGTCCGGCGAGGCCAGGCCGCTCATGCAACTTGCAAGCACCTTATCGCCAATAGTATAGTTAATGACTTCTTTGTTATCAGGACTTACCACCACCTGTTTGGTGGCGCGGACAAAATAGCCGGCAGGCAGGCTCAGCGGCGTACTGGCCATGGGGTTGCCGGTATTGGTTTGCACCTTATAACTGTTATTGGTCCCGAAAATATACTTGAGCTCGTCGCCACACACCATGCTGTAACTGCGGCTTTCCCTCCCCGAGGTGGCATTGAACGCGTCATCGGCCGGGTTCATCGTCTTTACTTCGTCCATGGGGTTGGCCATGTAATGGGTACGGGCGAAAGGCAAGGTGGCTGTTGCCTGCCAGGTATCCATGGTATTGGCGCTACTGTAATACGTAGGCGCCGCTGTGGTAAGGCCAGACTGCGGAAGGTCCGGATTCATTATCTTCCCTACAACATCGAAGTTGCTGTAACTATATTCGTGGTTGTTCTGATCCTGGAAAAAGTTCATATTGTATTGCAGTGTCGTGCCATGGTATGCGGGAAGCGTTTGTATGGCTGGTCTCCCATAAGCGTCGTACACGGTCTGGGTAGCAAAAACCTCGCCTGTCGCGTCTTTATTAAGACTCTGCGTCGGCCGGCCCATGTCGTCCAGGTAGGTTTTCTGGGTGCTTATTACCATGCCATTCTCATCATAATTTTCTTCCATTACCCAGTTACGCTGATTGTCGCTGAGCCATGGCAGTGTAAGTGTGACTTCGATAGCAGGCCAAAGTGCCGGATTAGAATGATTGGACGAGGCGTAAGTACGAATGGTATAACTGGCAGTAAGCTCGTCGGCCAGCATCAGTTTCCACCCGAAATTGGAAGAAGGATCCTGTATCCATCCCTGCACATGTGATGTGACGTCTATGGCCGTATTCTCGTTGGCCATGCTTGTACCCGCTAAATAAATACCTCCATCCGTTGTATGAGAGGGTTGTGTGTTCCAGGTGAGCGTCCGGTCGTTCCAGTCTGCAGCATTCTTATACAAATAGCTTTCGTTACTTCGGCTCAGCGGGTTATGGCCATTTCCGGACAGCCTTAGTGTTGCATGGCTTATCACGGCATTGGAAGGAATGCAGGAAAGGTCGATACCGAGCAGCGACCGGGCCTTACCCCATACACCGGCGCTGGCACGCTGACAGCCGAACTGCACACCGTTGCGTCCGTTCTTGTCGCTGTTTGTTCCGTCGTCTCCGCTTTGTATGATCGCATCTTTTCCCGAGAGAGCGTCTGGGGAGATTGTAAAGGTAAACGGTGCATTCTGTGGCAAAATGCAGAGGTTCTTTTTAGTTTGATTTCCCACATTATCAGTTACAAGTACGGAATAAATACCGGGAAGATTTCCACTAATATCTTTTGTAACAGAAGCGTTGCTCCACAGGTAAGTATATGGACCCACGCCTCCGCTCACGATCAGACTCAGGCTACCATCTGCCGTGGTAGAACCCGAGGAAGGGTTCATAACCGCCTTCACATTTACTGGCATACAATAGGTTACCACCAGTTTCGGTCGTAAAGACGCCGTGCTGTTATCTGCTGAAGCGAAATTCAGCAGGCCGGTGAGCGATTCGTCTTTCAACAGGATTGTCCAGCCAAAATTACCTGCCGGGATATTCACCATTTCCTGTACAAAATCCTTCACATCGATCACATATACCTGGAGACTCGAAGTACTTTGAGAAAGTAAAATCTGGGAAACGGTGGTCGTAGCCGGCGCCGTATTCCAGGTTACATTCGAAGGGTCCCACTGGCTGGTATTTTTGCGGAGGAAAGACGCATTAGTTCCTGTGTGACCCAGTCCGGAAAGTGTGAGTTGAGCCGAGGTGATAATGGCATTGGAAGGAATAACCCCCATATCGAACTTCAACAAGCCCCTGACGCGGCTTCCGCTGCTTGATGACGCTCCGATGTTAGCTACACCTGTAAATGCCGACGTCGGGTTAGCACTTTTGACGAGTGCATCCTTACCATTACTTCCGGCAGGTTGAAACGTATAGCTGGTTTGCCCTGTCAATGAGCTTGCAAAGCACCATAATAATATAAAAATAACATTTCTCATAAAATCTGTCTTTTAAAATTCGAGTGTACAGTCGGGATCTGCGTGATTATTATATTTCAACGTAATCTTGTAACGTCGCATCAATGAGTAGTTACCGAGATACAAGACCCAACGGTTTTCATTTTCACGGTACATACAAAACGGCGTGATGCATGGCAGTGTATCTGCGGCTGATGGAGGCACAAATCCGGCATTTAGTTGAGGCTGCCACTGTCCTGATTGTAGCTCCGCAATGTCCGCATTAATGTGATAAACCGACGATGTGTCTATAACCTGAATGACTACTTTACGGCTAAAAATTGTATCCTCCTGGGTGGTTAATGTATAATTAATTAAATCTGTTTCCAGACTTACCGTAACACCTGTAATCTGTGCTTTTGCAACGAGTGAAAGCAACAGTCCCGCAACCAAATATAAAAAGCTAATGTTCTTCATTGTTGATAGTATTAATTAGTACCTCTTGCGTAATTGTATGATTTGTGTTTGATGAGCTTCCACCCTGATCCAGGGATTTCTTTGTAGGTGTCGATCACATTTCCTGCAGCATCATACACATATTTGGTAGCGTAACCTTCCTGGCTGATTTCTGCGATGATGCGCCCCGTATCGATATCATATACTTTTCCAGTAGTAGCACTTTCTACCGGATGAAACTGAAAATCATCGAAGTATGCTGTGCCGCTGCCCTGCACCTCGAGGTAAGCCGTGAGCTTATTGGTAGTCCCGCCTGTTGATGTATAATTGGCAGGAACCTTTAAATCGACGTAAAGCAATTTCCAGTTACCCACTGTCACCGCATTGGCATTGGCGATGTTCATCGATACCGATTGGTTAACCGCACTTCCACCGACGCTCCCATTAAGATTCATTACCAAATTAGCTCCAACGGAGCTGGTGACATGCACCCACACACTGGCCCGGTAAACTCTATCCCGCATAAGTCCCAGATCTTCGCCATTACCTCCTGTCCCATCATGAGACACGGCATAATTAGGTCCCATGCCTCCGGCATTGACCAGAGCCACCATGTTACCCGTATGCGCAGCTACGGCATTGCTGAAACTGCAATAGGAAGCCGGCATGTTCACTTCACCGTCGGTAGAGCCAAGGGAAGTGGGAAATTCAAATCCTGAATAGGTAAAACTGGCATAGTTACAGTTTTGCGCCTGTGCAATCAGGTATTTATGATTAAAGTCGAGCTTGATCGCAGAAAACTTATTATTAAAACTTCGTGTCTCGAGCGTATGGCCTTGTTCATCCAGGAGTGTGGTTTCGCCCGACAAACGCCATTTGCTGCTGCTAGACGACGGTAAAGCAAAGTTGAAAGGGTTGGCAGAAAGTTCGGAAGTTTTATAGAGCCCGTATGAATCGAGCGATCCCTGAGTACCAGCCCAGCTATAAGATTTGCTATTATACCAATTCCGCGCAACCACACTGTTACTATATACATTGATAAATGGATTGTAACTTCTAACCAGGGCACTGGTGCTATAAACACTAGCTGAAGCCGACGAAAAATTTACGCCGGGTTGTCCGGCAGAGACACTTAATGTTGTGTCCACCGACGAATAACTATACGCATCCGCGCCTAAAATATTACTCCAGGCAGGATTAATAGATTTAGGTCCCATCGTGCTATAATTGGCAATTCGAAAAGCGGGTTTTTTGATATTGAGTACAGAACTCCGGTTATCTCCGCTAATCCTTGCTACAAGTGCTTCGCCGGTAATCTCATCGCGTACCAACGTTTCTGCAATTGTACGACTTCCCATACCATAAGTAGTGGACTTCCTGAGAACTGCCGGATAATGACGTTTGACACATGCCTGATAGAGCATGGTGGTATGATTGTAAATATCACATGGTACCGGAGCCCCTCCTGGTTGACCAGATGGACTCCGAACGCCCGTTAAAAACACAAAGTTTTCCACAATGGCACCTTGTTCAGTTGGCTCGTACTCATTTTTCGTACGCGACAACATGTTTCCATTGGCATCGAAGGTTTTTTGCTCTTTCATCAGTCCCCAGAACGGGCTGAACTTATCGATATATTCTACCACAAAGCCGGTATCATTCCTTGTACACATTAAACCCTCCGGGTGAAACGGATCGTAAGGCTCGGAGCTTGTAAATCCATACTTATTGGAAGTAGTCGCTACATAATTATCAACATTACCTGACACGACAAGCCCAGCATCCTCGTCCGTGGAGCCATTGGTATTGAACGTCATTTCCATCCAGCCTTTGGCCGCATTAACCTGCCCCAGGTTTTTGATTCTTACTGTTTTGTACCCAATGGATGGTTTCATTTCGTATTTATCGTTTCCTAAGGCCTCGAGTTTGTCTGGTTCCGCGCAGGTTGCTTGCCTAGAATATCGATATATCGGATAAGCAAAACGATCGGCCTCATTAAGCGCCACGCCGTTTTCGTACTCGTAAAGCATGGTGTAAGCATCGGCTCCACTACGACTTGTTATTTTCTTAACCCGATTGCCACCGCCATAGACGGTACTGTTTTCTGGAAAAGAAAACTTCACCCAGCCGCCGCCGGTATATTCACCGGCAAATGACACGGGATTGCTACCCCCAGTTAAAAATCCTGGTGCAAGTGTTGTACACGACTTGTAATAATAGCCTGCCTGATCAATTTCGCTTTTTCTTTCGATCGACGCTGGTTTTACCGGGAGCGGATAAGGTGGCGAATTGATCAGGATCTTCATGTCGCCAAAATAGTTAACCAGATCGAGCGTAGCGGCCGAGGCATAAGTCGGAATAAATACTTCTCCCCAAATGTAGCCAGAAGCATAAGATACATTATACATTTCGCTCAAGTCTGCATTAAAGTTCAGCCCTTCTTCCAGGTTCAACTCTAAAGGGCTGGCTGGGTTGGTTGAAATAGATTCGATCGGAAACAAGCGACAGGCTCTGCGATAGCCGCCTTTACCATCTGATACTTTTGTATAGGTGTTCGATTCATATTCCAATTCTGTAATTCCGCCATAAGGATTCATGATTTTCCGAAGAAGCCAGGCATCTGTGTAATCTTTAGAAACATTACTCACGTATCCATAATAGTTGAGGCTGGAAGCATCACTCTTATGAAATCCCCAGGTGTCTATCTTCATAGGATTATAATCCGGATTTTCGGAAGAAACGCTCGCTGTATAATCGAATTTATTACTTGGGAAAAGCTGATAACCCTGGTATTCTGACGAAACAATTTTATTGAGTGTCAATTTGCCTGTACCTCCGGCTACAGTTGTCACAGAAAGATTAGATAAAACCTCCGGCGGAGAACTCAGAATCGTATTCTTATAATGATCCAGACAATTTATGTTACGATGGTATCGCTGTGAAAGTGAATAATCATAATACAAATGCGAACCCCTTAGGGAGTTGCCATTTAATAGTAATCTATTGGCCCTGTACCACGTTTCGTTATAAAGCGGCGCGCTTGAATTGGCTGTGGTTGAAAGGTCGAACAGCGACGTGGAATCTGATAGCGAGGTCACGGTTGGAAATGTAACGTTTGCATTAAACAGCAACACCCGTTTTACATAAAGCTGTGGCGTACTTTTTCCGGCATAAGCGTGCCATTCTACATTATAACCTGTTCCTGCCGTATAACCAGGATTAGCAGGTTGCAGCTTCTCGATTTTGAAGGTAATGCTTGTGGCGGTATAATTGTTAATGGTAAAATCTGTATTAAGGCCGGGTGTGCTTGCCAAGTCCGTAAAGGGGGAACCGCTTATTTCGGGGCTTGAAGTATTCGGTCCGGCGTAAATATGAAGCTTATCGTAAACCCAGGTTCCCAATGAGGAGTTATAATGCTTACCCAGATTGAACTCCCGGAAGTTGAGCGTAATTTTATCGACATGTCCGAGATTTACCGTTTTCACATAATCCGGATTACCCGTTCCAGAGACACTATTATATGTGCCTGTTTTACCTTCTTCATCAAACATATTACCGTGCCAGGACGAGATTTCTTCTGTTTGGCTGATTTTCCATTCATTTTGAAACCCTCCGTAATCGGCATTCGATGATTTCTCATCCTGACGAATATCTCTGATGAAAATTGCTTTATGGGTAGATGTTTGTATGGAATTCAAATAATAAATCTCTTCATTAAGAAGCGTTGCCGTGGCCAGCTTCCCGCTACGTTTGGCAACATCAGACACAGGCAAATTAGTTGTTGCCGGATCAACACCCGAATAGTAATTAAAGCCATAGGCTGGATAACGGCTGCTAAAATCGTTACTCCAGATTCTATAATCGAAAATCACCCAATAGCCTTTATCCGCATTATCTACTACGTTGTTGGCATTCGCATCTATGTAGTCAGGCCCCGTGACAGACGTGAGCTTCCACTCTTTAGCATATTTTACCGTTGACTTGTTTTCGACAACATAACTACCCCCGGATGCAGGATAGGTATGTTCTACAAAATACTGAGCATTATCCGTATATGTTTTAACCGGCGGCGAAAAACTGTTTGTGTAAGTAAGCATGCCATAGTTGTTGGCCAGAGGATAGGAGTAATTAATAGAGTAGTTGACATAAACCGGTTGAGTATAGCGGTACACATATCCGGCGCTGTTTGTGATGGTAAACGACTCAATACCATTCGGTCCCATGGTATATTCTACATAGTTAGACGTAGCCAGCCGGTTACTTGCCTGATCATAGTTTTCTGAACAATTGACTCCTGTACCACTCCCTTTTTTGCCATAATAAGAGCTCGCATCATTATAACATGCTCCGGCAATAACATGGGTTGGCAATTTAAAAGGGGTGCCGGAATAAACAGGATCGGGATAATGCCTGGAAACCAATGTGTCGGAAAAATCACCATTAAACATAAATTGCGGTGTTTGCCATGGCTTACTATACTGCGGATCAGATGAGTAATTATAGCCCCCATTTCCATCCCGCTTAAATCCTACGTAGTTGAGAATCATTGGCGTCATACTACCACCTATTCCCGGACCCGAAACATTGTAACTGTCATAGTCTGGAAAATAAAAAGCATTGGAATCCAAATTTCGACGACTTTGCAATACATCGCCTGATGTCGGCCCCAGGAGACAACCTGTTTGCACGGGATATTTTTTTGTTTTCTGATCAAACATCTTGGCGCTGATGTCGTCCGGCAAACCAGAAACAGACCTCACAATGCTTCCGCCTGCCGAAAGGCTCCAACCTAAGCCAACTTCTGTAGCAGGCTGCTCAACCTGGATGCCATTTCCGCCATATATAAGATTGATCGGAACAGCATTACCTTTGTCGCTGGGCACCGACATCAGAGGCATACCATATTCAAGGCTACCGGTAAATGGATTTACATTTTGAGAACTTAAAACAGCAGAAAACAGACATGCTGCCATAAAGCACAGGAAATGACGTGATTTAATCATAAGCTAATACAATAAAATAAATAATCAGAAACGGGAGAGATCTGTGTGGTAAAGTAACGGATTAATTTCTATTTCTATTGTACCTATAAATGAGTATTCTCTCAAATATTTGCAAACAGAAGTCAAGGTTTTTCAATAACTAATACCGAACTATCTTTTTTACCGATAAATTAAATGAATAAACAGATCGGCACATCACCTTCATCAAGGCTACAAAGCAATTACGCTCGTTGTCTTGAGAAACCAACATCATGTATGACACGCGAAACCTTTTTACCTTGCCTGAGGCAGCATGCACTTTCGCCGTCAGATCCGGCGCTGGCAAGAAAATAAAGCCGCGCGGAACACGCAACCTAAAAAGCATCGGCTCTCAACTGTGCCTGAAGTAACGCTTGAAAAGCCGCTTAGACAAACTACGCAAAAAATCTACTTCAACACTGGCAACACAATGTTGGAAGGGTTGCCCGCGTCGTGGTAAATGCGGATATCGGATTTTATAAAATCCTCATCGTTGCAATGGTAAATATCTATAAACTGTTGCGGGTTGCGATCGGCTAGAGGAAACCAGGAACTTTGAACCTGGATCATCAGCCGATGGCCTTTCTTGAACGTGTGCGCCACATCCGGCAAATTGAATTTCACGGTGGTTACCTTCCCTGGCTCAAAAGCCTCTGGTTTCTCGAAACTATTACGGTAACGCCCGCGCATGATCTCGCCACGCACCAGCATTTCGTAGCCATCCATGAGGTAATTTTCTCCGTTCCCTTTTCCATCTTTCAACGTGTCGTATGTAAAACCATCTGGAAACACATCGATAATTTTTACAACAAAGTCGGCGTCAGTAGTAGAAATAGCCACTTTAAGATCGGCTGTTACCGTGCCCGCTAACGTGAGGTCGTTCTCCAGTACTTCTGTTTTAAATGTCAGCACGTCGGTGCGGCGCTCTGCAAAGCGCTGATCGTCTGTCATATATTCACGCGTACGGTAATCGAGCACATCTTCTGTATAGGGAACCGGTTTCGACGGATCGCTGATGTAGTTTGAGAACGCCTGGCTGATGGAAGGCTTGCTGTATGTAAGCTGAAACTTCTCATTGAAATACAACGGAACAGGCGTGGCTGCTGCAGGTGGCCATGTGTCCAGTTTTCGCCATGCATTCTCACCAGTGAAAAAGATGGTAGCTTCGGCCAGCTGATCGATCGATCCTTTTCCCTTGAGGTAATAATTAAAAAACGGGATCTCGATCTTGTTCTGGAAGTAGTCGGATGTTTTGCTGCCAAAACGGACATTACCAAGGTAACTGCCATCGCCCTTCGACCAGCCGCCATGAAACCACGGTCCCATCACAAGGCTATTTTTAGTAGCCGGGCTTTGCTTCTCAATCGCTTCATACAGGCGCCAGGCTCCGAAACAATCTTCGGCATCAAACAACCCTCCTACAATAAGCATGGCAGGTTTAATGTTTTTGCAAACCGAACGGGCATCACGCATTTTCCACCAGGCATCGTAGTTAGGGTGATTCATGAGATCGTTCCAAAATGCAATGCTATCTCCCATGAGCTTTGAGAGATTTTTCAAAGCACCTGTTTCCAGGTAAAATTTATACTTGTCGGCTGTGTAATAAGTAAAACTTTTGGGGCCGACAGTAGTAGGCTTCGGCCTGGGTTGCCCGAAGCTGGAATAAAAGCTAAAAGCATCTGACAACATAAAGGCGCCATTGTGATGAAAATCGTCGCCCAGGAACCATTCTGTTACCGGCGCCTGCGGACTCACCGCCTTAATAGCCGGGTGACCGCTTAGCGCTGCCATGGTAGAGTAAAACCCTGGATAGGAAGTGCCGAATACACCAACATTGCCGTTGTTTCCCGGAATGTTCTTCACCAGCCAGTCCACCGCATCGTAGGTATCACTGGCTTCGTCAATATCTGTCTTTTTCTTCTTAGCTGGATTAAACGGACGCACATCCATAAAAGCACCTTCGCTCATCCAACGACCTCGCACATCCTGGATCACAATGATGTAGCCTTCTTTGAGGTACTCACGCCAGTGAAACGTCCACAACCTTGGTTGGTAATTGGCTTCGCCGTATGGCGCGCAGGAATAGGGTGTGCGTATCATCAGAAAGGGATGTTTTTCTTTTTGGTCCTTGGGTGCATACACGGCGGTGAACAGCTTAACACCATCGCGCATGGCTATTGTATATTCTTTTTTACTATAATGTTCTTTAACCCAGGCTTCGTTGATGGTTTGGGCGTAGCTGCCAAAGACTAAGGCAGAAAAGTAGATCAGGAAAAACAGTTTCATGGTTAAAAAGCGTTGATACCGCAAGATACACATTCTCAATCAAACAGTCGCTTGATCAACCTGTTCTCGGTGCCACAGGAAACACAGTTGATGGTGTTGACCGGCAATTCGGGAACTGCATTCGCCGTTCCGCAGGAGGTACAGCTAAACTGATCCTGGATGAGATTGGTCTTGTGACAGGCTTCGCAATGCACGCGCACGGCGCCTTCAGGCACAGCCAAAGGCTTCTGGCAGTAGTGGCAGGGCCGTTCGCTGAAGGGCAATATGGGCACGTTGGTGTAATCACTGCTAAAACCCAGGCGTTCGAGAAAACGCTTGGCATCCCGTTCGGTAAGATACGGCAGCCAGATTTGCGCCAAAGACGAAAATTTGATCTTCAGGTGTACGGGCTGCGGCAGTACCTGGTGCATGAGCGCGTATTCGGGCGTTTCATAAAATGATTTCATCGAATCCTTCAGGTAGTCGATGTAATACTCCATGTAGCGGAAGAAGCCCTCGCTTTTTGCTTTGGATGTGCCATCTATGGTTTCATAGGCGATCCAACGCTGGTTTTGTTGCAAGGCCTGGCTCACGTAACTCTGCCCAGGGTCGAAAGCGGCCGTCGTTGAGTAATCCGCACAGATAAATAAATATTCGCGGTAAACCGCTGTATCGGGAACAATGGTTGGCGGCAGGTATTCGGGATAGGTCTTGTAATACAAATCCCAATATACTTCCTGAAGTTGGTAATACTCTTTTTTATTTTTGGTCTGCTGGCAAATTGCCAGATCATCAAGGATCTTTTTTTCTGCTTTCTGGTATCTCGATGTCCGTTTCGGGTCGGCATACCAGGCATCGTATCCCATCGTATAATCGATATCGCAGAGGCTGCCACAGAAATCGCACAGCACGTAGGGCGACTTGTAGGGGTTTACTTTGGGTGCGCCGCAATTGTAGCAACTGAACTTTTTAACTTTCATGATTGGGAGCTATTACGTCGCGCTTACTGCAGATTAAAAACAGATTAAAATTATCGAAAAAAAGCTAAACCACAAGCCTTGCCTGTTGGCCGGATGGAGAATAATTTTAACTTTGATATAAATAAAAAACGATGAAACAGATCTTATTGACCACAGCTATTTTTGCGGCATCCTGCTTATTTGCGCAAAGCAAGGCAGATGATATCATTGGCACCTACATGACCGATAAGAATGAGGGCATGGTAGAAATTACCAAACGCGATAGTAAATATTTCGGCAAGTTAATCTGGACAAAAACGCCAGGCAAGCTCGATGAGAATAATCCTGACAAAGCGCAACGCAGCGAGAAACTGGCAGGAAAAGAGATCCTGAAAGATTTCACCTACGACGACGGTACCTGGGAAAACGGCACCATCTACGATCCGAAGAATGGCAAAACGTATAGTTGTAAGATCACGCGCGACGACAAAGGAAATCTCAACGTTCGCGGATTCATTGGTGTGTCGATGATCGGGCGCACAACATTCTGGGTAAAAGTAAAATAACGCACAATTCGCTTAAAGCCCTTGCGAGCCTGAACGGGCTGCGCGGGGCTTTGCTGTTAAATGGCGCCAGGTTGCAGCACAGGCATCTCTGCGCCTGCCGGATTCCTGCCCTGTTCCATGGAACAGTCAACTAGTGTTTTAATACGCCAGCAAATCCGCGATCGCTTCCTCCACCTTATCGGCGTTTGGCAACATGGTTTTTTCGAGTGTCGAATTCAATGGTATGGCAGGTAAGTTTTCTGCACCAACCACACGCACCGGAGCATCCAGCTTTTTGAAACAAGCCTGGGAAATGCGTGAGGCAATGCTTTGTGCGAACCCATTGTTCACAGGCTCTTCCGTCAACACCAGGCATTTGCCATGCTTAGATGCGCTTTCAAAAATGGCTTCTTCATCGATAGGTGCCAGTGTGCGCAAATCAATGATCTCAACCTGGCCATCAAATTTTTTGGCAGCTGTTTTTGCCCAATACACGCCCATGCCGTAGGTAATAACGCTGAGCGAACTGCCTTTGTCGATATGCTCTTCCGACGCCTCCTGCACCAGTCGTGCTTTCCCGAATGGGATCACATAATCTTCATCCGGTTCAATCGTTTTCGCATCTTCCGTGCCTTTGATCTTACTCCAATACAAACCTTTGTGCTCCAGCATCACCACAGGATTCGGATCGTAGAACGCTGATTTCATCAACCCTTTCAGGTCGGCGCCGGTGCTTGGGTAAGCGATCTTGATGCCGCGGATGTTTGCCAGCACGCTTTCTACAGAGCTGGAATGGTATGGGCCGCCGCTACCGTATGCTCCAATAGGCACGCGGATGATGCAGCTCACCGGCCATTTGCCGTTGCTCAAAAAGCATGAACGGCTTACTTCAGTAAATAGCTGGTTGAGGCCCGGCCAGATATAATCGGCAAACTGCACCTCTACGATCGGTTTCAGGCCCACAGCACTCATGCCTACGGTACTGCCAATGATAAATGCCTCCTGGATCGGTGTATTGAACACTCGGTTGTCACCAAATTTTTGCGCCAGCGTCGCCGCTTCGCGGAATACACCGCCAAGGCGCTTGCCTACATCCTGTCCGTACAACAGGGCTTCCGGGTGTTTTTCCATCAATTCGCGTATCGCAAACAAAGCGCTATCAACCATAACGGTTCGCTCCTTGCCTTCCGGCGCGCGGTTTCCTTTTTCTTCGGTTACGGGTGTTTCCGCAAATTCGTGCAGGAACAGATCTTCCGGGCGCGGATCTTCTTCCAGCAATGCTTTCTGGTATTCCGCTTCCACATAGGCAGCCGCTTCCTCTTCCATTTTTTTCAGTTCGGCGGCTTCCAGCCCTGCAATGATCAATTGGTTTCTCAGCCTCGGCAAAGGGTCGCGCCGGCCGGCTTCTTCGAGGTCGTGCCTATACCACTCTTTTCGCACACCAGAGGTATGGTGGTTCAGCAAAGGCACCTTCGCATGTATCAGCATCGGGCGGCGTTCCTTGCGGATGATGTTCAGGCATTCCTGAACCGTGTTATAGGATGCGATAAAATCAGTACCATCAATGGTGCGTGTTTCCAGACCTTTGAAGCCGCGCGCATAATCGCTGATGTCTTGCGAACGGATCTCACTGGCATGGGCCGAAATATCCCATTCGTTGTCTTGCACGAGATACAAAACAGGCAGTTTTTTAAGAGCAGCCATCTGAAATGCTTCTGCCACCTCGCCTTCCGTACAGCTGGCATCGCCCAGCGAACAAACAGCTACAGGATTCTTGCCATCGAAATCCTGTTGAAGATTATTCAGTTCGAGGTACTGCAAGCCCATGGCAATCCCTGTGGTGGGAATAGCCTGCATGCCGGTAGCACTGCTCTGGTGCGGTATTTTTGGCATATCGTCGCGACGCAGGCTCGGGTGCGAATAGTAAGTTCGCCCGCCGGAAAAAGGATCGTTGCGCTTAGCCAGTAATTGAAGCATCAGCTCAAACGGCGTCATGCCGATCCCCAATAAAATACTGTCGTCGCGGTAGTACGGGCTTACAAAATCCTGCGGCTGCAACTGAAGGCCCATGGCCAGCTGAATCGCTTCGTGGCCGCGGGAAGTAGCGTGTACATATTTCGCAGTAATCTCTTTATTGGCCTCGTATAGCTCGGCCATGCTCTTCGCCGTACACATCAGGGTATAGGCTTTTTTTAAGATATCAACGGGTATTTTCGTATTCACAGAAGTGGGTTCTAAAGTGGATGTTGCCATGCAAAATCAATTATTCTTAACGTACTAAATATAGGTAATTTAGTTCAATGCGGCCAAAACAATCATCCCTCAAAACGGCGGATACGTCTAATTTCGACATAAATTTAAGTCGCTCTTCCGCACCCGATTCTTCTTTCTTTGCCTTGCGTTTAGTGGGGCGCCCCGGGCCGGGCTCTCGCTACTCGCTCCGGATGTTCCGGGCAGGAACATCCGGGAGCTCAAACAGGCGCTCCATCCCTGGCGCAGCTATAACTGCCAAATAACCGATACGACTAATATGGAGTATCGCCCGCGTGAGTGATTGCAGCGAAAAGCGCCTGCAACGCCGTCGTTGCGGGACTTGCAGCGGAAAGCACGACTCCGCGGCCTCTTTGCGGACGCACGCCCATAACACGAAAGGTGATTACTGAAAAGCCCTGTAACAGATCGATACAAGGCATCCAAACGGGTCCTATTTTATAAGCACGCCTTTTTTATTGATCACCGGAACGGTCACGAAGTTATCGGGCACAATGGTTTCCGGCAAGAAAATAAATTTCTTATCCATCAATTGATCGTTGAGTGTAAAACTTACCCAATATTCGTTACTCAGGCCAAATACTTCTTTGGTAATGGGCTCGATCTGGATATAATCGTGTTGCTGAATCTCATCAAAAAAATGCCTTAGCGTGCTGGTCTTGCGCTGTTCGTCGTTGATAAGCCCATAACCGGTAGAGGTAACCAACACGTTGCGGATGGGAGCGAACTTCAGGTTGATCAGGTACACCGCATACTCATCGAGGCCTTCGTGTTCCTGCACAACAGCTACCGCCACATCTTCTACTTCCGGAAATACAATGTCTTTGATCATCTCTTACTCTAATGAACCTATGGTTAAACTTATGCGTCAATTATCAATTTCAAAGTTCGGGCCAGTTCTTAAACTATTGTTACCAGATAGTTTTCTTTCTTACCCTTACCAACCAGCAGGTATCGACCATGCATGAAATGCGAAAGACTTACCTGCAGCGCCACATCGGCTTGTTTCTCTTTGTTCAGGCTCAAGGCATTTCCTGCGATCATTTTGCGAGCCTCTGTCTTACTTGGAAACACTGGTGCTTTCTCCACCAGGAGATCCACCAGGCTGATCCCATTTTCGACCTCTGCTTTATGTACCTCAAAGGTATCGATACCGCCCAGAAGTTTTTCGAACGCACCGGCGTCGAGGTTTGCCAGCTCGGCGGCTTTTCCTTTGAACAAAAATTCGGCTGTTGCCAGTGCTTCCTGAACAGCCGCAGCACTGTGTACGCGCTCGGTTACGTCGTTGGCCAGTGCTTTCTGCAAATGGCGCTCATGAGGAGCGGCTTGTTGTTTTGCTTCAAGCGTTTCTATCTCTTCGCGGCTCAACAGCGTGAAAATGCGGATATAGGATTTGGCATCGTCGTCGCTCACATTGAGCCAGAACTGGTGGAATTTGTAAGGCGATGTTTTCCCTGCATCCAACCACACATTGCCGCCTTCCGACTTACCGAACTTGGTGCCATCTGATTTTTTGATGAGTTGCGTTGTCAGCGCAAAGGCTTCGCCGCCGGCCTTGCGCCGGATGAACTCGGTACCGGTGGTGATATTTCCCCACTGGTCGCTACCACCCATTTGCAACATGCAGTTCTTTTCTTTCCAGAGGTGGAAAAAATCATAGCCCTGAATGAGCTGGTAGCTAAATTCTGTAAACGACATGCCCGTATCGCCAGTAATACGGTTTTTCACCGAATCCTTGGCCATCATGTAATTTACGGTAATGTGCTTCCCTGCATCGCGGATAAAATCGAGAAAAGAGAAATTTTTGAACCAATCGTAATTGTTTACCAATTCAGCGCCGGTTGGCGAATCATTAAAATCCAGGAATTTGGACAATTGCCGCTTAATTCCCTCCACGTTGCGGTTCAGCGTGACATCATCGAGCAGGTTTCGCTCGGCCGACTTGCCGGAAGGGTCGCCGACCATGCCGGTGGCGCCGCCTACAAGGGCTAACGGTTTGTGGCCTGCCTTCTGGAATCGCACCAATGTCATGATCTGCGCCAGGCTACCCACATGCAAACTATCTGCAGTAGGATCGAAGCCGATGTAGCCAGTGGTAATGCCTTTGGCCAAAAGCTCTTCCGTACCGGGCATGATATCATGCAGGATGCCCCTCCAGGTTAATTCTTCTATAAAAGTTGTACTCATGGTAAAAAAACGGAATGCCAAAAATAGGAATTAATATGGATTAGCCCACGCCTTGTGGCATATTTCGCGCAATGTACCTTTCTAACTTTTCAAAAAATGCTTGATGATTTCGCACATTTGCGGCACCGCCTCAAGATTGAGCGTATGGCCTACATTGGGTATAATTTCAAACTTAGCGCCGGGAATGGACTTCGCCACTTCGTTGGCAAGATGCACCGGAAGCAACATATCTTTTTCGCCTTGTATGACCATGGCAGGGACCTTGATTTTACTTAGCTCGGGCCGGTAATCAGGGCGTTCTTTAGTAGCTTTCATGAGTTTGAAAAGCGATGCGGGATCTGCCTGCGATTCCTGCCGGGCTTGCTTCATCAGCTCAATTGGCATCAGTGGGTTGGCAAAATACCGCTCACTCAACACGGTAGGCAGCATAATGTCGAGCATCAGGTTGTAGCCTCCCAGCTCGAGCGCACGCCACCACGATAATTCGATCGCTTCGTAATAAGGTGTTTTGTTGGCAAACGTGGCCATGAGCAACAGCTTCGATAAACGCCCCGGAAACTGCACGGCAAAATGTTGTGCAACCAGGCTGCCATACGACAAGCCTGCGACCAAAGGTTTACGAATATTTAAGTGATCCAGCAACGCCAGCAGATCCTGCGCATGCTGATCGAAGGTGCGCCACTCGCCGGTTTTATCGCTCTTGCCCTGGAAAATAAAATCCATCAGTACTATCCTGTAATCTGCCTTGAAATAAGGCAGCGTCAGGATCCAGGAAATGGTAGATTGTGACAAGCCATTGAGAAATACAATGGTTTCGGCGGCATCTTCATTGCCGTGAATTTCGTAATACAGGTTTAGGTCGTCGTTGGTTTTACAGAACATAAGCTGGCACGTTAATCGTAGGCCAAAGATACGGATTCTGTATGCACTTCCAGCCTCACTTTGCGCCCCAAATGCAGCGCCATGTTTTTGTCGATATGTCCTGCCGGAAATTGAAAACACACAGGATAATGGTATTCAGCCACGGCATCGAGGATGATCTCTTCTGCCGTTTTCCCGAACGGCACGAGGTTATCTTTCATATCCGTCATGCCACCCACGACAAGCCCTGCCAGGTTATCGAGTTTTCCCGACAGCTTTAATTGCATCATCATCCGGTCGATGTGGTACAGGTATTCATCCAGGTCTTCGATGAAAAGAATCTTTCCGTGCGTATCGAGGTCTGCCATGGTTCCGGAAAGCGCGTAGAGCAGCGACAGGTTGCCGCCGACCAGCTCGCCGGAGGCTTTTCCCTGCCGGTTGAGGCTATGCGGTGTTGTTGTAGTATATTTTAATCCGCCCATCAAGGCCTGCATCAGGCTCCGCGTAGCTTCTTCATCTTTATAAAAATTAATGGGCATGGTGGCGTGAAGTGTTTCTACACCATGGCCATGCATCAGGCTATGCAACACGGTAATATCGCTGTAACCAACGATCCATTTTGGTGCCCTCAAAAAGCCGGCTAAGTCGATTCGTGTTAGCAGCCGCACGGTTCCGTAACCGCCACGGGCAACAAACACTGCTTTAACCGCCGGATCGCTAAGCGCCCATTGGAGATCCTCTGCACGCTGTGCATCGCTGCCAGCGTACTGGTTCTCCATCGCAAAAAGATACTTCCCGAAAACCACCGAAAGACCATAGCTTTCAAGAAATGTAACCGCAGGTTGTACTTCTTCGGGGCTTATTTTACGGGCAGTGGCTATAATAGCTACTGTATCGCCGTGTTTGAGGTAGGCAGGCTGCATCACTACTTCTTTTTGCCTTTTTTATGTTTTTGCTTTTTGCTTTTTTTCTCCTGTTTCTTCTCGTCTTTCTTTTTAACCTTCAGTGCCTTCTCTTTTTGTTTTTCCGGCAGGTTGTTAAGTTCTGCTTTTTTATCGCTTTTCTTTTGCTTCTTTTTCTTGCCGGCCAAAACAGAAACAGCAGCCGGTAGGTTTGCCGCTGCTTTTTTTGCCTGCTGCGCCACACGTGCTGCCGTTTGCTTTGCCTCCTGTTTGTTTTTCAGTGCAATGTTTTTCAGCTGCTCTTTGTATTTCGCAAACAGTGGTTCGCCATCCACGTGTACATGAAACCACAACT
>DAIUED010000027.1:0-19323 GCA_036845295.1 Bacteroidota bacterium | reverse complement strand
CACATCACACGATATCTGATGTGGCATTGGTAGGAGGCGGAATAAATGTGCAACCCGGTGAGATTTCGCTGGCGCACAACGGTGTGTTGTTCCTCGATGAGCTTCCTGAATTTAAACGTACAGTGCTTGAGGTAATGCGGCAGCCGCTTGAGGACCGTGTGGTGAGCATTTCCCGCGCCCGGCAGAGCGTAGAATATCCGGCAAGTTTTATGTTGATGGCTAGTATGAATCCATGTCCCTGCGGCTACTACAACCATCCGGAGAAAGATTGCGTGTGTGCTCCGGGCGTTGTGCAACGCTATCTTAGCCGTATTTCGGGCCCCTTGCTCGATCGCATCGACTTGCATGTGGAAGTTACGCCGGTGCCTTTCAGTGATCTCAGTAAAATGCAGAATGCTGAACATAGTCACCAGATCCGTGAGCGGGTAATGGCAGCGCGCAGCGTGCAAAACCGCCGGTACGAACATTCGGAAGGCGTTTACTGCAATGCGCAAATGCGCAGCAAAGACCTGAGAATCTATTGTAACCTCGATCAAACCGGTAACGAACTGTTAAAGGTCGCAATGGAAAGGCTCGGATTATCAGCACGTGCATACGATCGCATCCTCAAGGTGGCAAGAACCATTGCTGACCTCGAAAACGCGGAAGCAATTAATACCCATCACATCTCCGAAGCAATCCAGTACCGCAGCCTCGATCGCGAAGGCTGGGCAGGATAATGCTGTTTGGGAAAACAGAGCCGCGAACTTTTTATTTTAATTCGCACTTGTAACTCACATCGCCACGCATGTTGGTGGTAAGTATCAGCGGAGGAGCAGAATTGGTGATTGTTTCGTCGTAAGGCTCATGGTAGCTTACGCAATTCTGTTTGGCAGTGCGTTTATTTACATCTTCCAGCGTTCGCTCATACACCATGACTTCATTGATTGGCGAAGAAAAAGATGTATCGACAATCGGAACATTTCCAATAACGGGCACACTATAGCTCAAGGCTGCTGTAGTGGTACTGGTACCTGTTTTTGTTTTAGTGCAGGAGCAAACACGGTTTTTTTTGCAAGCCACAAATAACAGCATGGCCAGGGCCAGGGATTGATACGCGAATTTCATAGATGAATGGAGGTTAGGTTAATGGATTTATAGTTAAAGGTAAGAATTATAGTCTGGTTACGGCAGATCTCAGTCATGCCCTTGCCCAATTGAGGTTTTTTGCTGAAAACGGTACCGCGTCGCATTTATTGCGTGAAATTTCGTTCGGTCTGCAAATACATGTGTTTGTGATTGCATGCATAAAAAGCCACGTCATGTCATTTCTTACCCAACGTCAAGGAAAAGCGGCTGGGTGTCGGCGTAGTTTTGTGGCAGAAATATAAAACCATTCTCATCATGAAATCAATGAAAAAAACTGCACGAATTGCCGGACTATTTTACCTGTTACAAATACCCTTGGGTGTTTTTGGTATTATGTACATTCCCAAAGCGCTAATCGTGCCTGGCGATTGGCAGCAGACTTCGGACAATATTCTGTCGAATGAATTCATGTTCCGGTTAAGCATGTTCAGTGCAATCCTGTGCGCGTTTGTCACTGTAATCACAGCCATCTTTATCCGCAAGGTACTGGCGCCGGTTAACCCGCGCTACGCAAAAGCTATTTATGTGTTTGCCCTGTTAGTGCTGCCAATTACATTGATCAACGAACTGTCTAACGCCGGTGTTTTGTTGCTGCTTAAGCATTCGTTGGGAAGTCAGGCATTTACGCCTTCGCAAATTCAGGAATTGGTTTCGGTATTGCTATCTGTGCATGCATTTGGCATGCAGCTCATCGGTATTTTCTTTGGGCTCTGGCTTTTGCCAATGGGTTATCTGGTTATAACTTCCACCTATATACCAAGGATTATAGGTTATTTTCTATTACTGACTTTTATCGGTTACATACTCGATTTTGTGTTTTTCTTTCTCTTACCCTCGGTGCCTGTTGTCTTGAGCGAATTTACCTGGCTTGGCGAAGTGATGATGGTGTCGTGGTTGTTAGCCAAAGGTGTAAAAGAGGAGGCGTTCAGTAAACACATGAAAGAATTGGGCAAAGAGCCACTATAGCTTAATCCTTCTTCTAATGCGACTCAATGATTCGGGCGTAACACCAATGTAGCTCGCGATTTGGTAGAGTGGCACGCGCTGGAAAAGTCCGGGATTATTTTTTAGCAGATTCAGGTATCTGGATTGTGGATTTCCCGTTACAAATGCTTCCAGTTTGGCCTGCTGTTGGATAAAAACGGCTTCCATTAGTTTTCTGGAAATGGTTCCCAGATTTGGGTACAAGGCATATAAGTCTTCCCCTTTAGTGCTATTGCCCACCATCAGAACACAATCGGAGCAGCATTCGAGGTATTGACCCGATGCTTGTTTCCCACTGAAATTGTTTTCGGATAATACCCACTGCTCCTCCGTGAAAAAGTCGCTTGTCTTCTCCGCGCCGTCAACCAGATAAAATTGCCGAATGATACCTTCCAATACAAAATATACCTCGTTTGACGATTGGCCTTCTTGCAATAATAAGGTGCCTTTCGTGACATGCCGGATGTCCATCGTACCATCGATGGCAGCAATCTCATCTTCGCTCAATTGTCCGTAGTGGAGAAAATGCTTTAAAAGTCGATGATCCATAAGGAGTGGCGTAATTTCTTGTGATGTTAAGGCTCCAAAACTGCTCCTTAAAGATAAAGAAAAGTACAACGTTCAAGGCTCGTCAAAAACGATATTTTTTCCCTTCGTGCCATTCCGGCGATACTTACGGCTTTGTGTTTCTTTGATCGAACGGAAGTTCTCTACCTTAGCCGGAGTAGCGTCTATCAGCGGATGGACATCGTCGATTTTCATCAGGATGCTGATGCGGAAGGGGATGCGGGTTACCGGCAGGTGGTGTTTTTGAATGAATCCCTTCAGCATGTTGCTTTGGTAAGGATCTGTTGCCAACGCTATTTTTCCGAATCCCAGTTTCTTTGCAACCCGGTAAGCGTAGTAAACGTTTTCGGTACTGTGTTCGGCTTTTTCTTCGGTATAAATACACGAATCGGGCATGCCCAACGCTTTGGCATAACTCGCCATGATACGAGCTTCGATATAGGGCGTGTACACGGCCGCGCCCGAAAAAATCACGTGGCGCGCAATACCTTGTTGCACGAGGTAATTGGCCCATATCACGCGGCCTTTCATTTTAAAGTCCCAGTTCTTGCCATTGAAAGGCACACCTGGCACAATGATGGCGTCGTAAGGGGCGTTAGCTACCGCCCGGCGGTATAGCTTGGGTGAGGCGCAGGAACACAGGAGTGCGAGGCAAACAGCCAGCAGAGGTATCAGGTATTTCGGAAGTTTTAAGAGCATTGTTAGCCAAAGATATTCATTTGAGGTAAACCTGGTGCTTTTTTCTCCGGGTAGCTGCGGCAAACATTTTTAAAAATCCGGTGTTTACTTTGTAAATTTACATCCGTGCCTGCCCAGTATGCCATAAAAGACCTCGAACGCTTGTCGGGAATCAAAGCCCATACCTTGCGTATGTGGGAGTTGAGATACGGCATCCTGAAGCCGGAGCGGTCCTGTACCAATATTCGCTGTTACACAACCGACGATCTTAAACGCATTCTCAACATTTCACTGCTCAATAACAACGGCTATAAGATCTCGAGGATTGCCACGTTTATGGATGAGGAACTCGTGAGGCACGCGCAGGCTATCCTGAATAAGTTTTCGAAAGAATCCGATCAGATCGACAACCTCGTGCTTTGCATGATGGAGATGAACGAACTGAAATTCGATCAAACAGTATCCAGTTGCATAACGCATTTTGGTTTCGAGGCAACAATGGAAAACATTGTTTTCCCTTTTATCCGCCATGTGGGCAGCATGTGGCAGCTAGGTATCGTTAATTGTGCTCAGGAACATTTCATGGCTCAGCTCATCAAGCAAAAGATCATTGTAGCTACCGATCAGCTTCCAAAAGAAAAGTCAGCAGATGGCAAAAGTTACCTCTTGTACCTGCCTAATAAAGAACTGCACGATATGAGCCTTTTATATTGCAGGTACCTGATTCGTGCCCGTGGACACAAATGCCTTTACCTTGGTCCATCCGTACCTCTTTGCGATCTTCGGCAACTCGCGGAAAGCGAAGTTCCGGAAGCGCTCGTTACCATTTTTACCACGCCGATGGAAGATGTTTCGCTCGAAGTTTACATTGCTGAACTGGCGTCGGTATTCAGCCAATCGCGTATCCTCGTGTCAGGGCGCGTGTTTTTTGAAAGCCCCGATGAAATCGCCCTCCCAAAAAATGTTATTTTGTTCGAGTCTCACCAACAGTTTAAAAATTTGCTGTAGTTTCATACCTTTGTAACGCAATGTCGGTCAAAGGATTTATTATCTGTGTATGCCTGGGTTTGTGCATTTCCTGTGCGCCACGCGATGACGAAAATGAAACAGTACCCGGTTATGTGCTGTCGGAGGAAGTGTTTTTGAATATGCTTACCGATTGTTACCTCGGAGAAGGAGCAGCGGGCATCAATGTGAAAAATGCTACTGGATCCCGTTTTGATTCTGCGTACCTATTCAATCCGTTCAAGGATCGTGGAATCAGCCGGCAGCAATTCGATACAACGATCGAGTGGTATTCAAGGCACCCTAAAAAATTAAAAGATATTTATAGTAAGTTGCTCGAGAACCTGAGCCGCATTTTGGCTGTTGGCAATCTGGGCGGAGGGCCAACTCCACAGCGCGATCGTTATGAAGGACAGGACGCCCGCTTTTATTTTAACCAGTCGAAAGTAGATTCTATTGAAGCGGCTTCCGCAACAGCGGGTTACTCACGAAAACAGCCTTATTTAATACACTAAATGCAGGGCTTATTAAACGATATCCGCGAAATGGCAGCAGGCCTGTCAGCCGAGGTGATCTCCATTCGTCGGCATTTGCACAAGTATCCTGAATTATCGTTCCAGGAATATAAAACGGCCGAGTTTGTGGCTTCGTTACTCGAAGCACACGGTATTCCGTACACCAACGGTATCGTTAATACAGGTATTGTGGCTGTGATCGAAGGCAAACGGCCAGGCAAAACCATTTTGCTGCGCGCTGATTTGGATGCGCTGCCTATCCAGGAAAAAAACACGGTAGATTATGCTTCGTGCAATGATGGTGTAATGCATGCCTGTGGACACGATGTGCATACGGCGTCTGTACTCGGAACAGCGATCATTCTCAATCGTTTGAAGGATCAATTTGAAGGCACTGTAAAAATCATGTTTCAGCCGGGCGAAGAAGTATTGCCTGGAGGCGCATCCCTGATGATCAAAGCGGGCGTGCTCCAGCAGCCTCACGTAGATCTGGCACTTGCCCAGCATGTTTTCCCATCAATGGAAACCGGCAAAGTAGGATTTCGCAAAGGCATGTATATGGCAAGTACTGATGAGCTGCATATTACCATTAGCGGCAAAGGTGGGCATGCCGCCATGGCCGCCGAATACAATAATCCCTTGGTGGTGGCAGCACACATCATTACCGAAATAGAAAGAGAGTTTAGCGTAGAAACCGATGCCGAAGGCGTTGCACGCCATACCGGGAACCAAATTCCAACCGTGGTGGTATTCGGTAAAATAGAAGGAAAAGGCGCCACGAACGTGATACCCGAAAGCGTGTACATGGCAGGAACGCTACGTACCATGAACGAGCAGTGGCGCGCCCGTGTGAAAGATCGTCTGAGAGAAATTATAGGTGGGATATGCGAAGCCTACAAAGCAAAGGCCGATATCAATATCATCGACGGTTATCCGTTTTTAATTAACGACGATGTTGTAACAGAAATTTGCCGGCAAAGCGCCATCGAATACCTTGGAGAAGAGCATGTGGAAGACCTGCCGTTACGGATGACTGCCGAAGACTTCGCCTACATTAGTCAGGAAGTACCCAGTTGCTTCTACCGGCTTGGAACCGGCAATAAGCAACGTGGAATTACGGCCGGGGTTCATACGCCTACCTTTGATATTGATGAAGAGGCGCTGCGCATTTCTACCGGCCTGATGGCCTGGATGACCGTCAAGCACTTAGGTGCTGCCAATTAAGTAGCTGTTGCCAACTAGCATTTCGCTGACACCGGAGTCCAAACAATATTGGCATTAAATTGTATTATCTTTTTCAACAAATTGTGTCGGGATGTTGCTTCAATTCGATAAAGATGGAATCTATTGTGCGCAGGCAGGTGTTTATATCGATCCCTGGAAGCCGGTTGACAAAGCCATCATCACCCATGCTCATTCCGACCACGCCCGGTGGGGAAGCCATTCTTATTTGGCGCACCACGATTCGGGCAACATCCTGCGGTACCGCTTGGGAGCGGACATCCAACTTCAAACAATAGGTTATCAGGAACCGCTTACGATCAACGGTGTTCGCATCAGTTTACATCCCGCAGGACATATTATCGGATCCTCACAGGTGCGACTGGAATACCAGGGCGAAGTTTGGGTGGTTTCGGGCGATTATAAAGTTATGCCCGATGGTTTAACCACGCCCTTTGAACCAGTGCCTTGTCATCATTTTGTTACAGAATCCACATTCGGGTTGCCGATTTATCATTTTCCCGAAGCCCCGGACTTAAACGCGTCGTTAGTAGATTGGTGCCTGCGCTGCCTCGGATCCGGCAAGTCTTGCATACTGATCGGCTATTCGCTTGGAAAAGCCCAGCGAATTCTTCACGCTTTGGAAGGCATCGGTTTTCCCGTTATCCTACATGGCGCCATTTATAACACTAATGATGCTCTTGGATGGAATAACGAACCATATGTGCGTTACAGCGCCGGAATCGGGAAAAGCATCCGCGGGCCGGTCATTGTCGTTGCGCCTCCGTCGGCGGTAGGTTCGCCCTGGTTAAGGCAATTTGAACCGTATGAACTTGGCGTATGCAGTGGTTGGATGCAATTGCGCGGCGCGCGCCGCCGCCGTAACGCCGATGTTGGTTTTGTGATGAGCGATCACGCCGACTGGCGGGGTTTGAATGAAGCGGTGCTGGCAACCGGCGCCGAGAACATTTATGTAACCCACGGCTACAAAAGCATTTTTGCCAAATGGCTTAGCGGGCAATATGGGCTTAATGCCCAAACGGTTGATACGCTCTATGAGGGCGAAGCGCTGGAACAACAAGATGCAGATGCCGGGAGAGAGGAGGGAGCCAGCACATGAGAGGGTTTACAGATTTATACTACGAACTCGATGCCACCACCAAAACGTCGTCAAAGGTTGAAACCCTTACCCGTTATTTTCTTTCCGCCAAGCCCGAAGATTCCATCTGGCCCATAGCATTGCTGATTGGAAACCGCCCCAAGCGTCCGGTTAAAACCAACGATCTCAAAGCCTGGGCCACTGAGCTGGCTGGCATTCCTGCCTGGCTTTTTGACGACGCCTATAGTGTTGTGGGCGATCTGGCAGAAACGATCACGTTGCTGATCGACAGCCAATCTGTTGCCGGCTCAGCTACAGGCCTCAACGAATTAATGCAGGAGTTGCAAACTATTTCGGTGCTTCCGGACACTGGAAAAAAAGAAAAGATCCTCTCTTACTGGCGTGTTCTTCCACCTCGCGAATTGTATATTTTCAATAAACTCATTACCGGTGCGTTTCGGGTAGGTGTATCAAAACTCCTGGTGTTCAAAGCGCTTGCAAAAGCCTATGGGATCGACGAGAAAGTCATAGCCCATCGTTTTATCGGTAATTGGAAGCCCGACACCATCAGCCTTACAGACTTATTGAAAGAAGACGAAACAGGGGATACGATCTCCAGGCCTTACCCGTTTTGCCTGGCATACGCACTTGATGTGGAGCTGGAAAGCCTCGGCAGCATCGAAGAGTGGCAGATAGAGCGCAAGTACGACGGCATCCGCGGGCAGATCATCGTGCGCCGCGGAGAACTTTTTGTGTGGAGCAGGGGCGAGGAGTTGCTGACCGATAAGTTCCCGGAGTTCGGCGAGTTGACATCCTGTTTGCCTGACGGAACAGTCATCGACGGAGAGATTTTGCCTATTGTGGATGGGCAGATTCGCTCGTTTAACCAAATGCAAAAGCGGACGACGCGGAAAGCCCTCACCAAAAAAATATTGCAGGAAATTCCACTCAAAATGGTGTGTTACGACTTGCTCGAAAAAGATGGAAAAGATCTGCGGGATTTGCCCTTGCAGGAACGCCGGCGCTCGTTGGAAGATATAGTGGTGGGGTCGAAAGCCTGGCATTCGTCGCTGGAATTGGCGCCGTTATTGCACGCCGGGGCCTGGAGCGAACTTGATGCCCTTCGCAATGACGCCAAAGCAGTTGGATGTGAAGGCCTGATGTTGAAGCGCAAAGACAGCAACTATGAAACCGGCCGTAAGCGTGGCAAGTGGTGGAAATGGAAAGTGGACCCTTACAGCATTGATGCGGTACTTATCTATGCCCAGGCCGGACATGGCAGGCGTGCCAACTTGTTTACCGACTACACCTTCGCCGTGTGGGATGGCGATGTGCTGGTGCCTTTTACCAAAGCCTACAGTGGCCTTACCGATAAAGAGCTGATTGAACTTGATGCATGGATCAAACGAAACACCATCGAAAAATTCGGGCCTGTGCGTAGCGTCACGCCTCATTGGGTGTTCGAGATCGCTTTCGAAGGCATCAACGAATCACCCCGTCACAAAAGTGGGATTGCTCTCCGTTTTCCACGTATCTCGCGCTGGCGTAGAGATAAAGCCTTATCGGAAGCCAATACCAAGAAAGATCTGCTTAACCTCCTGCATGCAACGTCATGAATTTAGCGAAGATCTGGTTTGCACAAAAAGGCTGGAAGCCTCACCGTTTTCAGAAAGAGAGCTGGGCGGCGATCCATGATGGAAAGAGCGGTTTGCTGAACGCTCCAACGGGATTTGGAAAAACGTTTGCCGTGTGGTTCGGTATCATCCAAGATTTTTACGATCGTCCGAAACCAAAGAACAATAAACTACATTGCCTCTACATCTCTCCATTGAGAGCCCTTTCTAAAGAAATTTACCTCGCAACGAACCGCGTAAGCAACGATCTCAACCTGGCATATAGCGTCGAACTCCGAACCGGTGATTCATCAGCCAAAGACCGCACGCGCCAGAAGAAGGATAAACACCAGGCACTCATCACCACGCCAGAAAGCCTTCACCTGATGTTGGCCACCAAAGGGTATCGCGAACAGTTTGCCAATCTCGAGTTTGTGATCGTGGATGAATGGCACGAATTACTGGGAAGTAAGCGTGGCGTGCAGATCGAGCTGGCCCTGGCACACCTCAAAGCACTCAGGCCGGAACTGAAAGTGTGGGGCATCTCAGCCACTATCGGGAATATGGACCAGGCAAAAGACATTTTACTTGGCCCGGTGTCCGAAAACACCACCATTGTCCGGGCCAACCTCGAAAAAAAGATCGCTATCCATACTGTACTTCCCGACGAGATCGAAAAATTTCCCTGGGGTGGACATCTCGGGTTAAAGCTGTTACCGAAGCTCGTTCCCATCATCGAACAGAGTAAATCCACCTTGTTATTTACCAACATGCGCTCGCAGGCCGAAACCTGGTATCAGCAGTTGCTGGAGCGGGTGCCGGATCTGGCCGGCCAAATTGCGCTACATCATAGCTCCATCGACTTCCAAACCCGCAAATGGGTAGAAGAACATTTGCATAGCGGTGACCTCAAAATTGTGGTATGTACATCGAGCCTCGACCTTGGCGTGGATTTCAGGCCAGTGGATACCATCATTCAGGTAGGGTCGGCCAAAGGTGTGGCGCGGTTCATCCAGCGTGCAGGCCGCAGTGGCCACAGCCCGGGAGAGAAAAGCAATATTTATTTCGTGCCCACCAATTCGCTCGAGATCATAGAAGGAAGCGCGCTCAAAGATGCGGTTGCTCATCAGCTGATCGAAAGCCGGATCCCTTTTGTCAGGTCCTTCGATGTGCTTATTCAATTCATGGTCACACTAGGTGTATCGGAAGGCTTTTCTGCTGACAGTCTGTACCGCGAGATCAAAACCACCCATGCATTTCAATCGGTAACACCCGAAGAATGGCGGTGGTGCCTGGATTTTATCACGCGCGGCGGGCAATCACTGAAGGCTTACGATGAGTTTCATAAAGTGATTCTCGAAGATGGTATTTACAAAGTAACCAGCAAGGGCATTGCGGCGCGCCACCGGATGAACATCGGTACCATAGTGGGCAACAGCATGATGAATGTGAAAGTGTTGGGAGGAAAAAACCTGGGTACCATCGAAGAAGCATTCATCTCCAAGCTCAAGCCCGGCGATGTGTTTTGGTTTGCGGGGCGCAACCTGGCTTTACACAGCGTGAAAGACATGACGGCCATCGTTCGCGCTTCCAAAGAAAAGAACGGCATCATTCCCTCATGGCTCGGCGGGAAAATGCCTCTGTCGTCGCAGCTATCGTCAAGCATCCGGAAAGCCCTTACCCATTATAAAGAAGGTGGTAAACTAGATGAAGAGCTGAAGAAACTGAAGCCCTTATTTGCCTTGCAACATGAGGTATCACATTTGCCCGGAAACGATGAGCTGCTGATCGAGAAGATCAAAACGCGTGAGGGTTATCATTTGTTTGTTTACCCTTTCGATGGTCGCCTCGTGCACGAAGGCATGGCCACCATCTTATCATACCGTATCGGGTTGCTCACGCCGGTCACCTTCTCCATTTCGATGAACGATTACGGCTTCGAGTTGCTTAGCGATCAGGATATCGATGTGGAGTCGCTTATCGATAATAACTTATTCTCGCACGAGTTTGTATATGAAGATGCCATCCGTAGCATCAATTCCAGCCAAATGGCCCAACGACGTTTTCGCGACATCGCATCGATCGCAGGACTGGTCTTTACAGGCTATCCGGGTAAGGAGAAAAAAACGCGGCACTTGCAAGCCAACTCGCAATTGTTCTTCAAAGTGTTTGAAGATAATGAAGACAATAATCTGTTGCTTTTGCAAGCCTATGACGAAGTGATTAACTTTGAGCTTGAAGTGTCGCGTCAGCAGGCCGCCTTTCGACGTATCGGGCAACAGAAAATTGTGGTAACCTACCCAACAAAGCCTACGCCATTTTGTTTTGCCATTATGGTGGCCCGTTTCCGTGAGGTGTACAGCAACGAGCCCATCGAGGCCCGCGTCGAAAAACTATTGAAACAGATCGAGAAAAAATAAATGCAGATCAGGATCCGCGAAACAGACTTCACGCTGCTGGCCGATAAAGCCCTTTGGCGCCACGATACCCGGCAGCTCATCATTGCCGATATCCACCTCGGTAAAGCCAGTCATTTCCGCAAAGCCGGCATCAGCATCCCGGCTGATAGTGTGCTGGAAGACATGCGACGCTTAGATCGGCTCATGAAGCAGGTGCAGCCTCGCGAAGTGATTCTCCTCGGCGATCTCTTTCACAGCAGTTATAACCGCGAGTGGCACTTATTTGAGGCCTTCCTCGAGTCCTTTCCCTCTGTAGCCTTTGTCCTTGTGAAGGGCAATCATGATATTCTCAAACAGCATCGGTACGAACTTCCAAATTTCTTGGTTGTTGATGCGTGGGAAGACGATCACTTCCTCTATACGCATGAGCCTACAGAACATGCGCAGAAGTTCGTGCTGAGCGGGCATATTCACCCGGGCATTTTGCTTAGTGGCAAAGGCAAGCAAAGGCTTTCGCTACCCTGCTTTCACGTATCGGATACGCAAGGCGTGTTGCCTGCCTTTGGTAAACTAACAGGATTGTATATGCTCGAACGTAATGCAAAGGATCGCTATTACCTGGTATATAATGGGATTATCAGAGAGATGAAGTAAGTTATATACGGAACATCATTATTTTGATCTGCCCTACTTCATTCGCTTATACTTATGGAACAGATACGAGGCTCCAAGCGTGAAGCCGAAAAACAACCATAATTTCAGGATCTCCGGCCAGATCTCTTTTAGCGTAGAGTTGCGGATGAATACCGCATAAAACGATTCAAGTCCCCAATTGAGTGGTGATACCACGCTGATCGTTTTCATGATGTCCGGCATCACAAACGTCGGCACCCATACGCCGCCAATGGCCGCCAAGATGATGATGAACACGGCGCCGAACAGCGCGGCCTGATCGTGTGTGCTGGCTACTGTTCCTACCAGCAATCCAAATCCGGTAGCTGCCAGGCCTGCAGATAGGGCAATAAGGAATAACAACGGCAGGCTGTCGCCGGTATTGAGTTGCGGCAATCCCAGCAAAGGCAATACAAGCAAACCCACCAAAAGCATCAGCCCGAACTGGATCAGGCTTACCAGGGTGTATGTGATCAGCTTGCCTAACATCACGATAAAATACGAGCCCGGCATAGTAAGCAAACGGAAAGCGCTGCCATCTTCGCGCTCGCGGATGATGTTGCCGCCAAGCGGAATGCAGATAAAAAACATGGCGAAGAGCGTCCAGGCCGGCACGTTATGTTGCACAGCATTCGGGATAATGGTAGAGTTGTTGTAAGACGCATACTCTTCCGTTACAGATACCAGCGGCGTGGTTTCCATGGCTGCGGGCTTGGCATCCGGGAAGGTTTCCGACATCTTTGCGTTCAGCGCGCTCACCATACCCTGCATCTCGATTTGCGAGATGATCCGCTCAACGGAGTTGCTGATGGTTGTTTTGAACGATTTTTTGGTAATAGGGTCGAAGAAGAGGTTCAACGCAATTTTAGATGTGTCGGTACCTTCTGCCTCTGTACGGGTCGAATCACCGCTAAAGCTATTCAGTAGCTTGGCGATGCGTGCGGTGGAACGCTCGCGAAGTTTCTGGCTGGTGTGTTCAGGAACAATGATGCCGATGAAGTAATGTCCTTGCGCAATTTCTTTCTTCACCTCGTCGTTGCTGAGTTGCTTTTTGGTAATGACAAAGAACTTGGAATTGGCAATGTATTTTTCCAGCGTTTCCGAGAGCGAATCGTGGTCGCGGTCAACATACAAGAGCGGTACCGACGACTCGTTTACTGATTTAAACGTTGAGTCCTGTATCAGCGTCATGATCAGGATGAGCACGGTAGGCATAATAAACGTAATGGCAAGCCCGGCCCGGTCGCGGATCAATACTTTATATTCTTTATACAGGCTATATAAAAGTTTCATAGCTGGGCCTTATTTATCCCTGAATTTATTTCCGGTTATTTTCAAATAAACCTCTTCGATGCTGTTGCAGTCATACTGCGCAATCAACTCTTTTGTTTTTCCCTGGGTGATGAGTTCTCCGTGGTCGATAATGGCAATCACATTGCAAAAGTCTTCCGCTTCTTCCAGGTGATGTGAAGTGTAAATGATTGTCATACCTTGCTCACGGTTCATTTTTTTCAGGTGGTCTATGATCGCCTGTTTAGACTGGATATCGACACCCACGGTAGGCTCGTCGAGGATAAGGAGTTGCGGATTGTGCAACAGACCGGCAATGAGATTCACCCGGCGTTTCATGCCACCTGAGTACGAATTGATCTTCTGATGCATGTTCGCTTCCAGGCCCAGAACAGACAAGTGCATGCGGATGGTTTCTTTCAGTGCTTCGCCTTTCAGACCGTACATGTGACCGAGAAAGTTTAGGTTTTCCCAGGCGGTAAGTTTAGGATACAAGGCTATTTCCTGTGGAACCACACCAATGGCCTGTTTCGATTCGCGACTGTGCGTTTCGTGGCTGTGGCCGTTGATCAGGATCTTGCCGGTACCTGGTGGAAACAAGCCACATAGCATTGAGATCAAGGTTGTTTTTCCCGCGCCATTCGGTCCCAACAACCCAAACACATCGCCTTTTTCGATCGTCATCGAAAGGTTACTCACAGCAGGGCGTGTCGCTTCCTTGTATTGTTTGCTAACGTGCTGTATGTTTACCAACACACTCATGCTGCAGCGTTTTCCTGTAAAAATATTTTCATTTCGCAGCTTGCCACCAGCTCACCATCGCAATACGATGTTGCTTCCACAATAGAAACGTTCATTACCTGGGTTTTGGTGCTCACTTCGGTCAGCAACTCCTTGCCAGCCTCAGGCAAAAAGTGGATTTCAAGCCCTTTGATATTGCCAATGAAACCGACTGCAGGCTTGGCGTTATTTTTTACCGCCTCGAAGCCAGCGCGCGAAGCGGCAGTTTGCGCCATGTTTTCTACAATTCCCGATTCCGTCAGCCGGCCGTTTTGTGTTAACAAGTGCTCGTGGTCGATATCAAAACCAGTAATAACCGAAAGCTCATCGGCTTTGTAAATTCTGCTTACCAGCACAATGGGCGGGCGTTGCGGAATATAATTCAGGATCTGGTCCTTGTTTACAATGGCTTTATCTGGCTTGATCATACGGCTGTGGCGTTAAACATAAACAGCAAACTAAATACCTGCTGTTTGTGCCACAAAAATAAGCATATATCTGGTTCAGGCAACGACGCGCCGCATTTGGGAATACCGCAACTGCATGGCGAGGCAATAGGCTAATTGAACCATTTTAGCCTCGACATGCGTTTGGCGAGAAACCAGATACCAAAACCGATAAGCCAAAGCGGCCAGATGCGAATGATAAAAAGGATGATCTCTGCCAGGATCGTAAGTCCGCCCGAGGCAGCTGCATAGAGTTTAGAGGAAAAGGGAGGCTCATACGGTGGCGTAGGTTCCTGGTAGGCGAGTGTTTCGCTTTTTGCACCTTCGTTCTGATAGATCAGAATATTTACAGTACTGTATGCCACATCGTAGTTAAGTTCCTGGGTTTCCACATGAGTTTCGTTTGCCTGTGCCTGCTTCTCAAACAAAGCATTTTCGGCTTCCAGTGTGGAGTTCAGCTTTTTACCTTTTTCATCAATTACTTTTTCCACACGCTGTTTATGGTTCCGGAAATTCGCCTGCGACAAGGCCGCCAGTTTCAATTCTCTGGTAATGTCGTTGGAGTGCACACGCCTGTGATCGAGGTAGTCAAACAATACTGCAATCTCGCTCAGTGTTTTGTCCAGTTCTGTATTAGGTACGCGAATAGTCATTTGCGTATGTACCTGGTAGCGTACCGTTTCCCGGATGCTATCGCGGCTCACGCGCACTGAATTTTTTTGGTTGATCGTGCTTTCGAGGTCGGTGTTGGTAACATAGCCCCTGTTTTCGCGAACAATACGTTCGATGTCGAAGGTTGCCAGTTTCACGTCTTTTACTTTAAAGTTGAGGTCGGCAGTGCGCACAAACACCCGTCCGCTGTCAGGTTTAAAGGCTACACTTTTTTGCGCCTTGTCCGTTTCCGCCGTGGTGGCACTGCTTGCAGCGGCAGATTCTGACATGGCCTTTTCGTAAGCATCAACGCGTTCTTTATTTGGGCCGCAGGAAAACAGCAGGAGGCCGGCTCCCAACACAATTCCCGATAAGGTTAGGGTAGAAGATAGGTGAAGTTTCATAACAAGGTGGATTTTCAAGTTTATTCCCCGGGAGCATAATTAGTAACCTTTGTTGCTTTGTTAAGATTGTTAAATAAAAAACCGCTGCGGATTTTCGCAGCGGTTTCAGGTTGTACCGTTTGAGCCGCCAGGCGGCATCAGGTGGGATTATTTTTGCTCGAATTTTTTGTATTCGGCAGGAATAGCCAGTTTCGACGCATCAATGTTGCCTTTTGTAATTTTGGAAACCTCGAGCTTACTTACCAGTTTGCCGTCATTTAAGCTGCGCTCTTCCGACAAAAAAGGCATCGATCCTTTCGGAAGATCTTTGATCTGATTGAAGTAAATGCTTTGTTTGTCTTTGCGATTCCAGGCTTTCACCATCGGAATAAAGAAGTCGTATTTACCCGGCGCTATCCAGTAAGCGATCTCGGTATTTTCTTCCGTATTCTTCACCACATACTCTGTGCATTTTTGGCCTTGAATGGTTTTTACAGCACCACTTTTCGACGATACACACGTACCCTGAATCGTAGGAACGGTTTCGCTCTTATGCTCGCCCCACACTTTGCGCACCGGGTTTACATACTTAATTTGTTTGGTTGAAAGGTCAAAAACGAAGCTGCCTTCTACTTTGCCCGACTTCCTGCCAATCTGGTCAAGTTTTACATCATTTCCCTTTACATAATAGATGTTGGTGGTCGTGTCTTTGTTGGTTTCCATTTTAAATTCAATGCTACCTTCAAAGTTTTGTGCAACGGACGCCACAGTCAAGGTTAAACTTGCTGCGAGTAGTTTTAGTTTGTTCATTTAGGGATGTTTTTAAAAAATTATTATACTAAACTAATTATTTTTGATTATAAATAAAAATTATGCCAAATAATACCGAAAAAGGAATAGCGGGCGAGGAGATTGCCATTGCGCATTTACTTAAGCATGGTTACCGCATCCGCGAGAGGAATTGGCATCACCGGCATCTTGAGGTCGATATCATCGCCGAAACCAGCAACCTGCTGGTGATTGTGGAAGTTAAATTACGCGCGGGGAACGCTTTTGGTATGCCAGAGGCTTTTGTGACTAAAACGAAACAGCAGAACCTCATCCGGGCGGCAGAAGTGTATATCCACCAACATCAGCTGGATCTTGAAACCCGTTTCGACATTGTTTCCATTATCCAAAATGCACGCGAACTTCAGGTGGATCACATCGTTGGTGCGTTTTATCCAACGTTATAGAGATAACGCGAGTGACGGCGACGTCGTTAACTCACGACGCTTTTCTTTTGGCTGTTTCCGGGAGTGGCAACCAGCGTATCAATGCGCCTTATGGGTAATGTTGAGCTTACCGAGTGTGAGGGCATACACCGCATTGTTGGGGTTGTTTTCCTCGTTTCCGTTTACGGTTTTTACGCCAGCTTTGTTCAGTCCTTTCAGGGTTTTTCCTGCCATGGCCCAAAAGCCCTGTTTTTTCTGATTTTCCGGCAGGTCACTGTTGTCGTGTTCAATGATTACATCCACCACCGTTGTGCGTGCCGCAGAGGCGACAAGTACCGGCGCCTGTTTGGTCTCAGGCGACAATGCCGTTGGTTTTTCAGGCATTTTTGCCAGGCCCGGAAGGCTATCCTGACGCGTAGTCGATGGCTGGTTGGTATTCTGTGCTGCCGGAACTTGTTGCGCCATTAATTTTTCGGGTTCTGAGCCAGGCAGCGTATTTTGTTTGGCTTGGTAAGCAGGTCCATTGTGTTGGGTAGTTTCAGGTAGTGAGGTGTTTTCCTGGGATGGCAGGGTTAAGCGCTCTATGGACTTGCGGGTGTCGCGTAGGGCATATTCGTTGCCAAGGCTCTCGGCTGTTTTGGCAGGTTGTAGCACATAAAGCATCAACAATAAAGCAACCGAAGCGGCCGCCGCAAACGAAACATTGCGGGCATTCAGCCAGATTACTTTCGGGCGCCGTTTTAGTTTCTCTTTACCTTCAAATACAATGTGCTCATCCGCTTGGGCAATGGTGTGTTGGTAAAGCGCCAGTTCTTTCGCCAGGCTAGTATTTGAAGCACAGCTTTTCTCTACGCGTTGTTTATCTTCTGTGCTCAGTTGCCCTTCAATATATGCAATAAATAAATGTTCCGGCACCAGATCGGCCTCCGTTTTCTTCAAGGTCTGCTTATCAGGAAATACAGCCTGAGTCGGATCAAAGCTCGTCAAGGCAAAGCCGTCGAGGTCGAGTGCCAATTCAGGATGCAGGGCCATAAAGGTTTCCAGTTCCAGTTGCTGTTCGGCAGTAAGCCGTCCTTCCATCGAGTCGAGGAGAAAGGCTTCATAGTTATGTTCGTTGATCTCTGCCATGTTATAAAACTGTTTCTAAATTGCCTATATACTGTTTAAGGCTGGCTCGTGCCCGGAATATATACACTTTTACCTGGCTCTCATTCAGTCCGGTAATCTTCCCTATTTCTGCATAATCGTAGCCTTCGTAGTCGCGCAGCAGTACGACGCTTTTTTGTATCTCCGGTAAGCGGTCGAGGGCCTGGTTCAGTATCTCTTTAATGTCGCTGTAATGGCTGTTGTGTTTCAGTTGCTGCTCAACAGCTTCGGTATAGTCGCCTTGTTTCTTTGTTTTCCGGGTATAGTCGATCAGTGTGTGATGCGCCGCTGTAAACAGATAAGATTTGGCATTGGTGCTTTCGATATCGTTTACTTTTCGCCAAACCTTTTCGTAGGTGTCCTGCACAATATCACGCGCCACATCCGTGTCTTTTATATGCTTCAGGATAAAGCGATATAAATTATCGGAATACTGATCGACGCAGGTATTGAATTCGGTGACTGTCACAGTTTAATTACGCATAGAACGTTTGGCGGTGGACTTTAGTTACAGGTTTATAAAAAACAAAACCCTCTGATTATCAGAGGGTTTTGTTTTTTTGTTTAAGAAACCAATTTTATTTTCTGGCCGATTTTGAGTTGTGCGTCTTTTTTCAGATGGTTGTATTCGATCAGCTTCTGCATTGGAATATTGTGTTTTTTAGAAATGCTGAAAAGCGTTTCACCTTTTTTTACCTGATGCACTGCCGCCGGTTTCGCAAGGTTATCAGCGAGTTTTACTTTGTTGGCTCCTGTGGCCAGTGAGTCGGCTTTGCTCTTAGTGGCCAGGTTGGTTTGCGGTGCTTTCGGTGCATCCGATTTCGATGGTGCTGCCGCAGGCACATCCTGTTTTACATACACAATCAGTTTCTTACCTGGCCTCAACCCTTTGGAGCCAATGTAGTTCCACGATTTGAGGTCGGCTACCGTAACACCATATTTTTTAGCAATGGTGCTGATCTTTTCACCACTGCGCACGGTGTGGGTTTTTTGAACTTCTTTTACTGCCACTGCATTTTCGAGCGAGGTTTGCTGCGACTTGATGCTGGCATATATAGCCGTTTCATTGGCAATAAATGTTCCGATCTTGCTCTTAGGCAGCGTCAGCATGTGGCCTCCCGCCGGAATGACGCCTTTACGGTACTGCGGGTTAAAATAAGAGATTTCGTCTATTGGCACATCCAGGGCAGCTGAAATTTGCTCAAAGCTCATTGGCTCTTTCACCACAGCAGTATCGACTTCAAAATAGGTTTTGCGTGGCGTAGCCGCGTAAATGTTGTGCTCTGTCGGGTAGTTCATCACATAGTTGGCGGCAATAAAAGCCGGCACATAAGCCTGCGTTTCTGTAGGCAGGAACGGACGGATCTCCCAATACGTTTTTTTACCGCCACTGCGGCGAATGGCTTTGCTGATGGTGCCCGGCCCGGCATTATATGCTGCCAGCACCATTTGCCAGTCGCCAAACATGCTGTAGAGGCTTTTGAGGTATTCAGCGGCGGCTTCGGTGGCTTTATACACATCCGAACGGTCGT
>DAIUED010000026.1:0-19377 GCA_036845295.1 Bacteroidota bacterium | reverse complement strand
GCTGTTCGCAACAGCCCATACGCCTCCGGGCCGAGGTGTAGAATTTTGTCGGTGGAAGCCGGAATAATGGCGAAAGCGCCGCCAAACAAGACAGCAAACATATCGAGCGACAATGCACTTAAGATCATGTTATTCGTATAGACAAAACGCAGACCCGAACGGATGCTTCCAAGTAAGGTTTCCTTTACTTCCTTGGGTGGAATCCGTTTGGGCTTGATCAATACATAAAAACCGATAGTTAACAAAAAGAGTACACAGTTAGTGGCGTAACACCAATCGGCATGGTTCCCGTTGCGAAAGCCGTAAATGAGGCCTGCCATTACCGGGCCGAGAATGGCAGCCGTATGCCATACCGTTGTGTTCCACGTAGCTGCCTGTGTGTAAAGGTTACGCGGCATCAACTGACTCATGAAAGGTTGCGTGGCTGCCGAGAGAAAAGCGCGAATCACTCCAAAGGAGAGTACGACCCCGAACAGAACAGCGACGCCTGCCGCGCGCAGAACCACAAAAACTCCGCTGCTAAATGCCCAGAGAAAAAGTGAACCTACAAAAAGACTTACACAGCCCAGGATAAGTATCCGCCGGCGGCTGACAATATCGGCTACATGGCCGGAAAAAAAAGACACAAGAATAAAGGGAATAATTTCAGCCAGTCCAATCATTCCCAACGCTAATTCATCACCACGATAGTACTCGTAATACATTTGCAGGTAGATGGTGCTCATTTGCATCTGGATGGCCAGTGTAATGAAAAAACGCGCACACAAAAACCAGGTGAATTCTTTGTTTTTTAGTATTTCAAGGGAATTACTCATGCCGTTTTAATCCCGCTAATTAGGTTCGCAAAGATACTAAAAGCGCCCCGGATTGCTAAATTAAAACGATTTCATTTGACACCTTGCCAGTACAATTGGTCAGGCGCAAGTGAGGTTATACCGAATTTTGTGACAACGGTTTGAAAGTGGGTCGCAAAAAAATGATTACTTTCACTTCGTTGGAAGAGCAACAACATAAACACCTCAACATCAAAGCCTGGGCGGAAGACGACAGGCCACGCGAAAAGCTGATTGCCAAAGGGCGACAAGCTCTTTCCGATGCCGAATTGCTGGCCATTTTACTATCTTCGGGCAGCAGGGACGAAACGGCTGTGCAGCTGGCCCAACGCATTTTAAAAAGCAACGGCAACTCTTATGGGCAACTAGCTAAATTACAACTCAACGATCTTAAAAAATTTAAGGGTGTGGGTGAAGCCAAAGCGGTAACGATTGCTGCAGCGCTTGAAATAGGCCGGCGCCGGAAAGACGAAACAATAGAAGATAAGCCAAAGATCACTTCTTCGGCACAAGCATACCATGTTCTTCAGCCCAAGCTAAATGACTTGCCACATGAAGAATTCTGGGTATTATACATGAACCGTAGCAACCTGGTTATCAAAGCCGAATGCATCAGTCGCGGTGGTATCAGCGGCACCGTTGTGGATGTAAGGCTGATCCTGAAACCAGCTATTGAATGCCTGGCCAGTGGCCTGATCCTGGCGCACAACCATCCGTCGGGAAACTTAAGGCCGAGCCAGGAAGATTTGCTACTTACTAAAAAAGTAAAGGACGCCGCACGGGTGATGGACATTGTCTTACAAGATCACCTCATCATCGGCGATGGTAATTATTTAAGTATGGTTGACGAAAGTCTTATATGATAAAATTAGTAACGATCATCGGCGCACGCCCACAGATCATCAAGGCAGCTGCCTTAAGCAGAGCGATCCAACAACATTACAACGACTCGATCCGGGAAGTCATTGTTCATACCGGCCAGCATTACGATGAAAACATGAGCCAGGTGTTTTTTGACGAGCTTGGCATTCCAGCTCCCGATTACAACCTGAATACCGGAAGCGGAAGCCACGGAAAGCAAACGGCTTCTATGATAAGTGGTATTGAAGAAATTTTGCTAACTGAGAAGCCTAATGGTATTGTGCTATATGGCGATACGAACTCGACACTGGCCGGAGCCATTGCTGCAAGCAAGATCCATGTGCCCATCGTGCACATTGAAGCAGGCTTGCGGTCGTTCAACAAGGCGATGCCGGAAGAGATCAACCGCATTATGTGCGACCATGCTTCAACGTTACTTTTTTCGCCGACAAAAACGGGCTTTGTGAATCTGCAGAATGAAGGCTTCAAATTGAACAATGAAGCGCCTTACACGGCCGACAATCCGAAAATATACCATAGCGGCGATGTGATGTACGATAATAGCCTCTATTTTTCGGATGTGGCAGAGAAGAAAACAAACATCCTGCAAGAGCTGCAACTCGTTAGCGGCGACTTCGTTCTGGCTACTATCCACCGCAACAACAATACCGACGAGCCGGCGCGGTTGAATGCTTTGTTCTCAGCATTGCAACGCATTAGTGAAGAAAAGCAAACAACAGTGGTGCTCCCGTTGCATCCACGCACCGCCAAATTACTGCAACACAACCTTAACCCCGAGCTATACAAACGCGTGTCGGAAAATAAGCGGATGAAACTCATTGAGCCTGTATCTTTTCTCGAAATGATCGCATTGGAAAAAAACTGCTCGATCGTGATGACGGATAGTGGCGGCGTCCAGAAAGAAGCGTTCTATTTCAAAAAACCCTGTGTGATCCTGAGACCGGAAACTGAGTGGGTGGAATTGGTGATTTGCGGTTCGGCCATCATTGCCGATGCCGATGAAGCAAGGATATTAGACGCCTATAATAACCTGATTTCGAACAAAAACCTTGAATACCCGCCATTTTACGGGAACGGTAATGCTGCCGGATTTATTTGCAGCGAAATGCTCGCTCATCTCAGCTAACCAACTGAATTTTTCATTTCTGGTTTTCGTCCTCTAACTTTTTCTTGAGGATTGCCATTTCCTGCGCCAGATCCTTGATTTGCTGATGTTGCCTGGAATTTACGACTGAGAGATGAACCAGAAAAATAACAATAGCAAAAATAGCCCCCAAAAAAATAAGCGACGGTGCGTAATAAATGCCCAACAGATGCGCAATGATCTCAAGGCCGTTACGCCAAAAAGAGAATAACAGCAAAAGTGCTGTGCAAGTGATCCAGATAAAAGAATATTCTTCACGCAATTTACCGCGAGCGATGAGACGGAAAATAAAAAACATGAAGCACAACGCCGTGACGATGGCGATGATCTGCAACCTATAAGAGATAACGTTTTCCATTGAATTTTAAACGAATATACAAAAAGATTATGCCTAAAGAGACTTTAAACATGTAGTACACCGTTTTGTGTGCCCTGATCGACGAAGTGCCGCCCTGCCGCTCACGCATCACAACGGGCGCCTCTCTAACCTTAAGGCCGTTCATGGCATACAGCACGATCGCTTCAGGCTCGGGGTACTCGTCGGGATAATAGCTTGCAACCAATTGTAATGCCTGCCTGTTAAGCGCCCGGTAGCCAGACGTACTGTCGCATACGGTCACGCCGACCAGTTGACGGTTAAGCCATTTAAAATACCCAATGCCTGTACGGCGCAACGACGACGACTGAAATCCTTCGCCTGTCAGGTAGCGCGATCCAATTGCCACATCTGCCTCACCTGAAGCAATGAGTTCAAGGAGCTTATGCAACTCGGCCGGAGGGTGCTGGCCATCGCCATCCATTTGCACGGCAACATCATAACCATGTCGCCACGCATATTTGTAACCGGTTTGCACGGCGCCACCAATACCCAGGTTCACAGGCAGGTCGATAAACGGAATCTTATTTTCGAGGAGTACTTTCCGGGTTCCGTCAGTAGAGCAATCGTTGATGAACAACGCGTCAACGACTATGCCCGACGGAAAAACCGTTTTCCTGATTTCCTTGAAAAGAGAAAGCACCACCGCCTCTTCGTTGAAGCAGGGAATGACTAATAACACTTTCAGGTTAGTTTTCATCGCGTTCTCCTTTCCTCATAGCATTGTAATCGGGCTTACTCAGCAGTGTTTTCAGGTAAGCCCTTTCGTTGTCGCTAAATTTTGTTTTCAGAAAAACGTACCAATAGGCCTTCTTGGTCATGGAATCCCAATGCAAAATAGCATGTTGCGACTGAAAAACCTGAACTAAATTGAGTGTAATGAGGAAAAGATATACCGCTATCGTCGATGCGATTAAGGAAATACGAGCCTTGACGCTCGCCACGGAAAAACACCATTGAATAAAATACGCAAGTGGCACCGACAGAAATGCATAGGTTTGGACCAAAGCCCGCATGCCAAAAGCACCGCCAAAACCCCAGTCCCACCAGGAACTGATGAGGTAGATATTAAGCACTAAATAGGCTGTGATGGGCCAGGCCATGTCGCGCCAACGGAACCACATCATCACAAGCCCGGTAATCATAAAAAACACAAGCGGTGTGTAAACAAACCAACCTTTATGCCAACCAAATAATACACTCCACAACTTAGGATAGGAAAAGAAAAACCCTCCGTTGCTGCCATAAGAAAAAAAGAGGTACTGGTTGGCAAACGATTTCCAGAACAACATCTGCGGGATCAACGGGAGAATAAACAGCAGCGCTGGCACTATTAGTTTCCACTTCAGTACCGCCAATTCGCGTAGCTTAGCAATAAACGAGGCTTTGGAATTAACCTGATATAATAGTGGGATAAGAAAAATCAGTACCTCGGTAGGCCGGATGAGTGAGACAAACCCTCCGATGAGACTCAGGTAACACAGGTATTTAAAATGCCGTGTAACATGCCATTTCAAAGCGTGATAAAAGAAAAGCGAAAACAGAAAAAACAGGTAACTGTGTGCCATTTCCCCTTCTTTGAAAGTGTAATAAAACAAGTTGGTGGCAAACATGATCAACAGCATAGTAACAGCAGCTACCCACTCTGAGAAAAACATCAACAGGGTTTTACGCATGTACCAAAAACCCACAAACACATAACATAACGTACCGATATGTACACAAATCGCATAAGGAGTGCTATAACCAAGCTGCTCATAGCCCAGGTAGCCAGCGAGGCCGTGACCAAGGGCAAAGAACGGAAAATAAAACATGGCCATCCCCATGGTTACTTTAGGAATCATGTCGCCAATGGGCGATTCGATAAGCCAGTAGCCATGCTGAAAATGAAACGAAAAATCATGATGGATAAACTGTGCAACCAAATAAGAGTAATACTGATCAACATCGTTTTGAAACGGGTTGCCGATCCATCGCATTTGCGTGTCAAACGTGAGTACAGAGAATAAAACAATGAGAAACAACGCCACGATCGATGGCCTCGCCATTTTTTGGATGACCGATTTTTTTGTGCTTATGCTTTTCTCCTGTATTTGCATGCTTCCGGGCAGACCAGGCTAGTAATCGCGCCTTCCTTCGCCGCCCTTCAATGCGGCATCATAATCTATTTCGGTAAGTGATTTGTAATAACGCTGCTGGTCTTCGCCTGTATTGAATTCGAACTTATCAAATACCTGCCAATACGTTTCGCGGTTCATGGAGTCAAAATGCATCATCCCGGCTTTGTACTGATAGGTTTGGATAACATTGAGGCAGATGAAAAACATAATGCATGCCGGAACACCGTACTTTTTGAGCCTGTCGAGGAGTACCAGGCGCGAAGTGCCGGAAAACAAACGTTGTAAAAAAGCGCCAAAGGGCAAGAGCATCAGTGGATAAGATTCGATGAGTGCGCGCATACCAAAGCTGCCACCGTACCACCAACACCACCACGACGAGATCACGTATAGGTTCAACGCAAAAAATACGAGCAAGCCCAACCGAAAATCGGCCACGTACTTTTTCATATAAAAAATACCGATCAGCGAAAAAGCCATTACTGGTGTGTAAACGAGCCAGCCTTTGCGGTAACTGAACAACACTTCCCACATCTTAGGCTCGGTCCAGAAAAAACCTTCGTTCGTGTATGAGAAATAAAACCAGGAGCCCATGTAGATTTTCCAAAAAAGAAGTTGAGGAAGAACCATCACAAAACCAGCAAGTGCCAATGCCAGCAATTTCCATTTGTGCTGTAACCAAAAGTCAATGCGCGCGCGGAAGGTCTCTTTTCCGCTAACGCCATAAAGCATAAAGAGAATAAAGAATAAACAGTCAGTTGGCCTGATGAGTGTAATAAGCCCAATAACTAAGCCGGTAAGAATAGAGGTGGAAAGTTTGGGTTCTTTATACCATTTGATGACAAGCAGCAGAAATGCGGATACCAAACAAAAGAGGTAACCGTGGGTATATTCGCCTTCACGGAGCGTATAAAAAAACAAGTTCGTCCCAAAAAAAGCAATGACCAGTAAAATAGCGGTAATGGTTTCGCTGTAAAAATGCAGCAATAACTTTCGCAAAAAGAACAAGCCCAACATCACGTAAAAGATACTGCCAAAATGTATCATGGTGGCGTAGGGCTCCGACCAGCCATCAGGCGTGCTGTGTTGATTCAGCGCAATTTTATGGCCCATAAGAAAAAACGGCGCATACATAACAGCCATGCCGCAGGTATATTTTGGGTTGCGATTGCCGGTAGGCATCTTCTGCATCGGTACCGGCGATTGGTTAAACGACAAGTCGTGCTGAAGCAGGGCAGCCGGCAGGTAAGAGTAATACATCTCGACATCCCACACAAAGGGCGATCCCTGGCCTTTTTTCCAGGGCTGCCAAAACTCGAATGTGGACAACGAAAAGATGACCGCAAACAGCAAGACGAAAATAGAAGGTTTTATGCTTGTGCCGGACATGTTAGTTTACGGATTTGATAACGGAGCAATCCCGGTTTTGTTGCCCGGGCATTTTATTTAACACAGAAATGAACCTGCTTGTTAACACAACACCGGCTTTGCGACGACCGGTGTTGTGAATATTGAGACATGCTGCTAAACGATAGACCCGCTTAGAGTACCATCTCCGGAATATCTCCCTCAACGATCAGCTTGCCTTCGGTTGCATTTTTAATTTGTTCGACGCTCACGCCAGGCGCACGCTCCAGGAGCTTGAACCCGCCCCCAGGCACTACTTCCAACGCGGCCAACTCGGTAACAATACGCTTTACACAACGCACGCCCGTTAGCGGCAAGGTACAGTTTTTCAGTAGTTTTGATTCTCCGGCTTTGTTGACGTGCTGCATGGCAACGATGATGTTTTTGGCGCTAGCCACAAGATCCATAGCGCCGCCCATGCCTTTCACCATTTTTCCCGGAATCTTCCAGTTGGCAATATCACCGTTTTCGCTCACTTCCATGGCACCTAAAATCGTGAGGTTTACCTTTTGTGCACGGATCATCCCGAAACTCATGGCACTGTCGAAGATCGAGGAGCCTTTGAGCAAGGTTACCGTTTGTTTTCCGGCATTGATGAGATCGGCATCTTCCTCACCCTCAAAAGGGAACGGCCCCATACCGAGGATACCGTTTTCCGACTGTAATACAACATTAACACCCTCGGGAATATAGTTGGCTACCAGTGTGGGAATACCGATCCCCAGGTTCACATACATGCCGTCTTTTACTTCGCGGGCAATGCGTTTTGCAATTCCATTCTTATCTAACATAACTGAATCTGAAAAAAGTGTTTGTAAATTAATTACGTTTCCGGACGGTGACCTGTTCAATGCGTTTTTCGTAAGTCTCGCCCTGGAAGATACGGTGCACGTAAATTCCCGGTGTGTGGATCTGGTCGGCATCCAACTCCCCTACTTCTACCAGTTCTTCTACCTCAGCAATGGTGATCTTGCCGGCCATGGCCATCATCGGATTAAAGTTGCGGGCCGTCGAACGGAAGATCAGGTTGCCCGCCGTATCGCCTTTCCAGGCTTTTACAATGGCAAAATCGGCCTCAAAAGCATGTTCCATTAAATATTCTTTTTCTTCGCCATTATAGTGGAAGCGGCGTGTTTCCTTGCCGATGGCTACCTCGGTGCCCACGCCGGCCGGCGTATAGATTACCGGCATGCCATAACCGGCAGCCAGGCAGCGCGTTGCCAGCGTACCCTGAGGAATCAATTCCACCTCCAGTTCGCCGCTTAACATCTGGCGTTCAAACTCGGCATTTTCACCCACGTATGAAGAGATCATTTTTTTGATTTGCTTCGTTTGCAGAAGCAACCCAAGCCCAAAATCATCGACACCAGCATTGTTACTGATGCAGGTAAGTCCTTTTACTCCTTTTTTTACAAGGGCGCTAATGCAGTTCTCCGGTATGCCGCACAAACCGAAACCACCAACCAATAAGGTAGCATTGTCTGTAATGTCCTTAACAGCCTCTTCGGCATTTTTTACCACTCGGTTAATCATAGTTCTATTATTTAACTCAGGTTTATTTTGCTCGCTAATTTAGCCAAAAATACAAGATATTTTGGTTTTTGCGTATAAACATCCTGCGCCAAAAGGCTATTGCCGACTGGGATGCAATGCCGGATGGGGAAAACCCAAAGGGCGAATACCAAAGGTGTCCAGGTTCCGGATCATCGTTCCTTCTTGACTGTGGTCGTAAAACCCATGCCATGCGCGCTGCGTGAGTGCACTTTTATACACAGCTCCGGTATTGATGATAAGGTTGAGCACCACACAACCTGCAACCAGTACCAGAAAAATTCTGCGCATTATGCCAGACTTGCCTTTCAATTGTTCTACCAGCCTGGCAATATACATGATCATCACTACAAACAATGGCTGGTAAATCCGCGAGATCCAGCTACCACGCAGTGATGTGCCCAACGCGTAAGGTGGTGCCAGGTTGTTAAATAAAAAAATGAACAGCGCAACCAGCAACAGACTGGCCTCTATATGATCTAGCCGAAAGCCTCTTTTATACCCTGCAAAAACCAAAATCAAAAAAAGCAGTGGCAAAACGATAAATCCGGATTTAAAAAAACTCAATACAAATTCGTATGGCACCTGTGCCAACAATGTCAGCCACTCACCTGGATCGTTTACTTGCCCGTATGCACGGAGTATCCCGAGGTAAAGGCCGCTATTTTCGCTGGGAAGCTCCCCAGCGCCACGGGCATGAAGCCAGTAAACAATTAGGACCTGAGGGGCGGCCATGACGGGAAATGAAAGCAGCATTGGCCACCATTGCCGACGTCGGAAATATAACAGAAGAATAGCGGGGTAAAAAAACGCAAGCAAATCGTAGGCGGTAAACAACACTGAAGCAAAGAACAACAGCACTAGCTGACGGCCCAGATTCGATGTACGGTCCATGTTCCATAACAACATATATAACCAACAACAGCAAGGAACGATCATAACCTGCGCAAACGGAGATCCTATCCAATACATTATACCCGGATAAGTTGCCAGCAAAGCCATCACAGCAAATGCAGCATACCTTCCTACATGCCGGTAAACAAACCCTGTGAAACTGTAGAACGACACAATGGTGATAATGAAAGCCGACACCAAACCACCTTTGTAAAATCCGAAAAGCCAAAACCACGGATACGACAAAATAAAAAACAACACCCGCCGCAACACCCAACCCCAGGCCCATTCCCCGGCCGGTTCGCCCATTATAAACCGATAGTTACATTCGTAGTGTGTGTAGTCGTAGTTTACGATGTAGCCCTCGCACACGAAAGGATTTTCGAGGGTAACAGCATAAGCCGATAAGGTACCCGTATTGAGGTACATTTGCGTGAGCAGGAACGCGAACGCAACGCACATCCAAAGAGCAAAAGGCTTATCGCCTTTAAAAAAAAACCATGCATGCCCGCGAATACCTATCATATATATAGCAAAACGGGTAAATCAATCCTTGCTTTGCCTTTCAAAGATATTTATTTTCTCGGTCCTGCCGGTGTCGCGCTTTCAATGTTTGCATCCAACGTTTTTACAAGCACTGGCAGGTTGCTGCCCGGAGCATACGTAAAGTCGGGTACTTGCACAAAAGAATACTTGTCTCCGGCTTTCACCATGTGGAAAGAACCAAACGTTTCACGGCACCTTGCCGTATCAACCGGATTCTTGAGCCAAAGGAAATTAAATCGCTGTCCATAAAACCATGCTCGGTTGGCTACGTGCCCCTGGTAGGAAAAGTCGTCGTACACCGCACAAATCCTCATCTGCCTGCGCGAAAACATGGTAGAAGCCTTGGCATCCCAGTAATTGCCAATACCTTGTTTCAACTGTTGTTTATCGGCAAGCGTATCCAACAAGCGCGCATTTGCCGGGTAATAATGGAAATAACGGTAAAGCTGCGCGGTATCTACCACGCTCAGCGAAAGCACAAGCAAGCCTGCGTAGGTCAACAACGCCACAGGCTTGGTATAGCGCCATTGGTATGATCTAAACATCCACACCAGCAGTAATACCAGGTTGAGCGGCACCATAAATACCGGAAAAATATTATACCGCAGGATGTCGTAACCTGTGTAATTACCATTGATAATAGGTGCGCTTACCACGAAGAGACAAAATGCTGTGCTGAACACAAGATAATAGCTCAACAGCCAGTTCCCTTGCTTACGAAGCCTGAAAAACATGACAATCAGACCAAACAGGGAAATAAGGGTAAAGTAAATGAAAAATGATCTAAACCCGAACTCCGACAAATATACGAGCATTTGCTCACTGAAAATATCCCAAGAGGCACCGATGTCGGAAAAGGCCATCATTTTGTGCGGTGCGTCAATATGAAAATATTCGCTTTGCGACAGTCGTTGTAGCGCCAGTAAACCTCCAGCTGCTGATAGCACCAAGGTTAACAAAAAAGAGAAGAGTTGCGCCGGTCTGCGAAACCCGATCAGGAAAAACGTAGCCACAAAGGCCGGAGCAGTATAGAAGACCAAGAACAAGCGATCGGAAAGCACACAAAGTGCGCCAAGCAAAACCAATGCAAGCCAACGGGCAAGTGTGGGCTGCTGAAAATAACGCAGGCTGATGAACAGGCAAACGAGCGTCATGACAAAAGCGCCTGTATGATAGGCATTGCTGAGAATATAAAATGAATAATAGTACTCTCGCGTTGCAAACAAATACTCCATTACCGGAAATGCCGATAATATAATGATCAGGCTACTCCAATGCCGGGAAATGCCCGGCATGAGGTAATGAAGCAACTTTACCAATAAAAAAACGATTACAAAAAACTGGATGATGGAAAAGGCAAAGGAAGCCACAATCAGCGAATGCCCCGAAAGCGCCATCAGTACAAAATACAAGAGCATATCCGGGAAAAAATTGGGCGCCGGATTCAAATCCCACCCTTTAAGCGAATTGCCATCGATAAAGAGATCTTTATAAACCGAAGGCAGGTACAGGCAATCGGAGCTAAAAAACAAATCTATATCACTATGCGCCAGTTTCGAGAACCAAGCTAGGAGTAGGCAAACGCAAAAAACAATAGCCAGCAGACTTAAAACCGAAACGGGCCGGCGCCACAAACGGATATACCAGTTCATGCTTAGTAGCTTCCGTCGAAATTGAGTTCGTCTTTCTGAAACTCCTCCTGGTTTTCCTGATCATATTTAGAACAGTCCAACTCTATATCGCCCATATTCGCAGGCTTAGGAAAACCTGCCTTAGAAACTTTAAGTGAAGGATCGGCATACACTTTTTGAAAAAACTTACCCCACACCGGAAGTGCCATGTTGGCGCCCTGTCCCTCATTGGTTGAATTGAAGTGCACACTGCGGTCCTCTCCACCCGTCCAGCCGCCAGCGGCCAGCTCTGGAGTCAATCCAATGAACCAACCATCGGCGTTGTACTGCGTGGTTCCGGTTTTACCGGCAATTTCGTTAAACAATTTGTATTTGCCACGCAGGCGGGCACCTGTTCCGTAATCCACCACACCACGCATCAGCTGAATCATGACATAAGCCTTTTCCTCACTCATGACTTCGTCTGTGGTCGGGAAAAACTCTTCGAGTACTTTTCCGTTTTTGTCTTCGATGCGCGTAATGAATGTAGGCTGGATGTAGGTGCCTTTGTTGGCAAATGCTGCATTGGCTGCCACCATTTCAAACACCGAGATATCGGGTGTTCCGAGTGCAATGGATGGTACCGGATCAATCGGTGCCGTAATGCCCAGGCGGCGCACCAGGTTAATGACGGCATCCGGCCCATATTGTTTCATTACCCATGCCGTAACGTAATTAACAGAGCCTGCCAGTGCTTTCCGCAAGGTGATCATTTTGCCGGTTCCTTTATCGCCGTCGGAGTTATCCGGGCACCACTCTTTACCATCGGCCGTCGTAATACAGGTGCGCACATTAGGCACCTGGTAGCATGGTGTCAAACCTTCCTGTATGGCAAGCGCATACACAAAAGGCTTGAATGTAGAACCCACTTGCCGGCGACCTACTTTTACGTGATCAAATTTAAAATGCTTGTGGTTAACACCGCCCACCCAGGCTTTCACATAGCCTGTTGCCGGTTCAATAGCCATGAAACCTGTGTGCAAAAATCCTTTATAATAACGAATGCTATCCCAGGGCGACATGATGGTATCGATATCGCCACGAAGGCTGTAAACCGTCATTTTAACCGGCTTTTGAAAATTAGCGTAAATTTCCTCCTTACTCAACCCCGAATCTCTCAGCGAGCGGTAGCGGTCGCTACGGCGCATCGAACTCATCATGATATTGTCGATCTGCTCTTTATTAACGTTCCAGGCAAAAGGCGCATTCTTTTTCGTTTTGCATTCTTTGGTAAACGCTTTTTGCAGATCGGTCATGTGTTCATTTACTGCTTCCTCGGCATATTGTTGCATCCGCGAATCGAGCGTGGTAAAAATACGCAAGCCATCTTTATAAATATTATAGGGTTTACCTGTTTCGGGGTTGATATGACTGGCACACCACTCTTTCAAAAAATGCTCGCGGAGAAATTCCCGGAAATAGGGTGCAGGCCCGTCGTTATGGTCTTCCGGACGGTACACGATACCGAGCGGAAGTGTTTTAAGACTATCGTACCTGGCGCGACTTAGTGTGCCATTCACAACCATCTGCATTAACACCACATTGCGTCGTTGAAGCGCTGCTTCTTCTTTTTTAATAGGATTGAACAACGAAGGGTTTTTAGCCATGCCAATCAGCAAGGCTGCCTGCTGAATCTCCAGGCTATCCTGGCTGCGGTTAAAATAAATCTGTGCCGCTGATTTGATGCCTACCGCCTGGTTAAGAAAATCGAATTTGTTCAGGTAAAGCGTCAGGATCTCGTCTTTCGTGTAGTTTTTCTCGAGCCTGGCTGCGATCACCCATTCTTTCATTTTCCGGATGATCATGGAAAACTTGTTGAGCTTTTCGCGCGGAAACATCATTTTGGCCAATTGTTGCGATAGCGTACTACCACCGCCACTGCTGGAGCTGCCGCGAACGGCTCCGAAAATAGCACGACCAAGTGCACGGGCATCTACACCACTGTGATCTCTGAACCTAACATCTTCGGTGGCTATCAGCGCATCCACCAGATCTTTATCAAGCTCGTAGTACTTTACATTAACCCTGTTTTCGGAGTAGTATTTGCCAAGGGTTTTCAGGTCGCTGCTATAAATAACCGTTGCCAGATTGCTCTTGGGGTTTTGCAACTCTTCCACACTCGGCAAATCGAAAAATATCTCAAGCGAGATAAGCGAAACAATTAAAAACAGGAATAAAAATGGCCCCCAGATCAAAAGCCAGGTTAATTTCACGAATTTGGATGATTTTGTGGTGGCCATAAAAAATTTTTTGTATTGCAAAAGTAATCCAAAAGTCCTTACAAACGCTGTACTTATTACAATTCTAATATTAGAAATCCAATAATGGCATTTTTTAACATCGCCGGTCCATGTCATTCACTCATTTGAAAAATCATTTTTGCATTTTTTTGCTAACTTTGAGATTAAAACATTGTTAAACATGAAACAATTTTTATTTATTTCTTCTTTATTTTATTGTTTTGCGGTTTCCTCGCAGGTGTCTTCTAAACCGACGCAGGCCGTATCCCCAAAAACATTCGACATAAAGAAAGCCTACCAGGAAGCCAAAGCAAAAGGCATCCGGCCTTCGGATATTGAAGGTTATGTGCAAACACGCAAAAATGAGTTTTCTTCAGAAGGCGCGCTGGCCAAGCAAGCGCATAAGCATACGCCTTATGAACAAGCCTCTAAAGATGTGCAGGAAACAGTGATTTACCTCACTCCTCCAGGGCAACCCAATACCCCACAAAATGTTGGCTGTTCCAACCTGGGCTTTGAACAATATAACTTTACCGGCTGGACAGGCGGCACAGGTAGTGTGAGTACAGGAGCCGTGGGCAGTAATCCGAACTATACGCCGGTTGGTGGCGCCATCGTTAACTCAGCGGGTAATAACGTATCGCTACTCAACACAACCAACTACCATACAATCCTGACGATTCCTCCAACCAATCCATCTTATCCCGCCTGTGCCGGCTATGATTCTCTTGCTATCCGCACCACTGGCGCAGGACAAGTATCTGACATTCCATTTATCAGCCCATTCAGCTTCGACCCGGTGTCGGTTCGCTTGAACAGTGCTAACTCCAATTACCGCGCAGCACGTCTAAAATACGTTGCTACGGTATCTTCTGTGACACAGCGCTTATCATTCAGCTACGCTGTCGTATTAAACGATCCTGTTTCTCACTTGTCAGAGGAATCGCCCTATTTTAAAGTGGAAGTAAGGGACGAAGGCACCGGAACGATCCTTCCCGGCTGTTCTTCTTATACTTTCAACCCAAAAACATCCAACCCGGCAGATTCGTTAATGACATCGAACCTTACTATTTATGGAGATATCATTAAATACCGTAAATGGAGGTATTACACCGTGGACTTATCGTCGTTACCTGCAGGAACCAACGTGTCTGTTAACTTTGAAGTTGGAGGCTGTACGTTGGGTGGACATACCGGCTATGCTTATGTTGACGCCGAGTGTGGCGGAACGGCAGTTCCTTATGCAAATATGTGTGCCGGTGCTACTTTTGCTACCCTGGTAGCGCCAACCGGCTTTACCACGTATCAATGGTTCGACCCGAGCAACAACCCCATTCCCGGAGCAACTAACGATACGCTCGTAGTAAATAGCCCGGGACCAGGCAGTGTATATGGCGTTCAAATGGTATCGCCTGGTGGGTGTATGGTCACGGCTACCGTTTCCATTGTGCCTACAACCATTAACATCATCAATCTGAATTCCACCAGTTCATGTGCAGGTGGTGCTTCGGGTACGGCTTATGTACAGGCATCGGGCAGCAGCTCGGGCTATACATATATGTGGACAGCCACTTCGGGACCTAACATCGGCACGGTCGTCGGTACTACTCAATCCGTCTCGGGCCTCGCGCCAGGCACATACAGCGTGGTAGTGTCGAGTGGGATCGTTGGTTGCGGACAAGCATCCGCCAATTTATCAGTAGGTGTAACACCAGCGCAATTCTACACAACCACGCAATCTTTCTGCGGTAATACGGCAATGATTCCGAAACCGGGCGGAACCAACTATCAATGGTATGCCAACACCACACCAATTCCGGCACCTGCCGGCACGAATGATACCTTATTTGTAACGCCTGCTATTGCTGGCAGCGCCTACAACCTCACTTATACCAATGCGTTTGGTTGCAGAGATTCCATACAGTTTGTATTAAACCAAATTACAGGTGGCGATGCGTACCTTACCGACAAAGTCAATGTTTGTCCGGGTGCAAATAACGGGTCGGTTGTTCTTAACCTGAACACCACATTCCCTACACCATACTCTTATACTGTAAAAAGCAGTACAAGCACCGTGCTCACAACAACCTCAACAGCCAGTACATATACAGTGAACTCGCTGCCACAAGGCACTTACACTGCAACGATCAATGACGGTGTATGTATTTACGTGAACACATTCACTATTCTGCCTATTCCAACCAATTTTACAGTTACAACAACCAATACCGTTCTTTGCTTACCAACGGATACGGCTAAGGTAAATCTGAGCTTTGGTAATGTTCCTCCTAACTATTGCGGTGTCGATCCTAATGTGTGCCCTCCGGGAACGCCAGCACAAACGCTGTTTCCTAGTGGCCCATATTTCAACAACAGCAGCACTAATTACCCTGTACCTTTCGGGAATAACGACTACTCCTCGAAACATCAATTCCTGGTAAAAGCGGCCGACCTTACTGCTTCAGGCCTTTCTGCAGGTAAGATCTCAAGCCTTGCGTTCAACATTACCAACATGAATTCGAGCGCCTCGTCTTACTCCAACTACCAGATTAAGATCGGCTGCTCCGGTGTAACTGCTTTTGTATCCAGCGGTACAGGCCCGTCTTTCGTTACGGCAGGTATGCAAACTGTTTACTCTGCCGCTACACAAACCGTTGCAACAGGCTGGTTGACCCACAATTTCTCTCAGGCTTATATCTGGGATGGAAACTCTAACCTGATTGTGGAAGTTTGTACCGGAGGTACCAACTCTACTTCCGGTAACCCGTCGTTTGAAATGAAACAAGTGTCTTACATCGCCAACATGAGGGCTATTTCCATGTCGTCGGGTGTTAGCTCTTGTCCGGATGCCACTGCAAATGGCAATGGCTTCTTAATGGTTAACGGCGAATACATGTTGCCAAACATGCGGTTCGGTTTCTGCCCTTATGCGCCGCCTGCGTCGTCGTACACGGTAAACGTGGCACCTGGAAACATCAGCCACAACTACGGCAACGACTCGCTGAAGCTGACACCTCCATTTACAATTCCACCAACCAACAACCAGCCGGTAACTTATACCATCACCGTAACTAATCCGGTTGGAGGCTGTGTAGCCACCCACACGGTGGCCATGCTGTACCCATCGCTCACCAATACGGTTACGGCAACGCCAACTCAATCAACGGTTTGTATCGGTACACCGGTTAATCTGTCATCGTCAGGAACCATCCTCTACAATTGGTATTACATGCAGGGTGGAACAGCCATGCCGATATCCACAAACCCTACCATTACCGTGACGCCTCCGGCAGCAGGAACAAATACGTATATCATTACCGGAAGCTCTCCTTGTCCGTCGTCGATCCCGGACACAAAAACTGTAACAATCAATGTTATTCCTAAGGCTAACCTGCTGATTTCGCCGATACAAGATATCACGAAATGTATGGATAAACCGTATGTCATTACCACAGGCGTTGGTTCATCGACACCAGGCAATGCAGGAACACCATATACTTACTCATGGGCTACACTGCCAGGTAATAGCCCAGCGCCTGGAAACAACACATCTTCGAGCTATACAGTCAATGCCAACACCACCACTTCACTGGTTGTGACGGTAAACGGGCAATGTGCGAACCCAACTCAGGATACAGTAGTCGTTTCCAACTTTGTTAACGATCTGAGCATTGCTATCCTGGATTCTTCCATCGCCTGTGCCAATACAGAAGTAACGCTGACAGCACAAGCCAGCGGCGGCTATCCTAACTATACTTACGGCTGGTTCTTGGATGGATCATCGACAGCACTTTCCAATACTCCGGGCGTTACGTTCCTTAATCCTAGTACGCAAGGCACATACAATATCGCAGTGTATGTAAATGAAAGCTGTGGCTACAGTGCCGGCGCATTCCAAACGATTATCGTACTTCCTCCTTGCAGCGTAGAGATCCCGAATGTTATCACACCAAACGGAGATACGCATAACGACTACTTCAAGATCAAAAACATTGAGTATCATCCAAACACCAAAGTAACAATCTTCGATCGCTGGGGCCTGAAAGTTTACGAAAACGATAACTATAAAAACGAATGGAGAGGCGACGGTGTTTCTGACGGTACTTACTTCTATGTGGTAGAAGTTCCGGACGATAAACAGTACAGTGGCTTCGTAACGGTGTTCAGAAAATAACCGAACATAAAACGATTCAAAAGCCCGCCCGGAATTCCAGGCGGGCTTTTTCGTGCTTGGTTTTTAGAGCCGTTTTCTCTACTATTACACCGTGGTATCTCATACTCATTTGCTTGTTATTTGCACCGTTTGGCCGGAACCTCTGTCCTCTGCAGCGGGTACACGCATTTTACAGCTCATCGAATTTTTCATTGAAAAGTCATACCAGGTAACCATTGCTTGTGACGCACATGAAACCGAATATTCGGACCAATTGACGCCATACGGTGTGGCAAAACTGCCTATTCAACTCAACGACTCCGGTTTCGACCAGCAACTGACGGCAATGAAACCAGACCTTGTGCTTTTCGATCGGTTCATGACAGAGGAAAAATACGGGTGGCGTGTCGCCGAACAATGCCCACATGCTCTACGCCTACTCGATACCGAAGACCTGCACTGTCTTCGAAAAGCACGACAGATTGCTTTGAAAAACGGCAAGCCCTATGAGGAGATTTTAATTCAAAGCGACATCGCCAAACGGGAAATAGCCAGCATATACCGGTGCGACCTGTCGCTAATGATCTCTCCTTTCGAAATAGAGCTTTTGCAGTCGTTGTTTAAGGTACCCGACTCTATCTTGCATTACCTTCCTTTGGTGACTGAAATCGGCCGTCCGGAAGCGAGAACGATGCCGCCCGATTACGAAGACAGAAAGCATTTTATCAGCATCGGCAATTTTCTGCACGCCCCCAATGCCGATGCAGTATTGCAACTCAAATCCGTTATTTGGCCGCTGATCCGGAAACAGCTTCCGCAGGCCGAACTTCACGTGTACGGGGCTTATGTCTCTGAGACAGCCCGGTCGTTGCATGATGAAAAAACCGGCTTCCTGGTGAAAGGCCGTGCAGAAAATGCGGCAACTGTTCTCTCTAAGGCGCGTGTATTACTGGCCCCGCTACGCTTTGGCGCGGGCATCAAAGGCAAACTACTCGATGCCATGCTCTCGGGTACACCCAGCGTAACCAGCTCTATCGGTGCTGAAGGTATGCATGGCTCCTGGCCATGGAACGGGGCTATTAGTGATGATCCATCTGAATTCGCATCCCGTGCAGTAGAACTCTACCAGTCGGTGGCTACCTGGAAAGAGGCCCAGCAACGCGGTTATACACTGATCGAGAAATTGTATGAAAAACACATACACGTCGATGCATTCTGGGAAAAGCTATCAACCATAACCCATAACCTTTCCGCACACAGGCATTCCAATTTTACGGGGGCAATGCTGCTTCATCACCAGGCGGCCAGCACAAAATACATGTCGCGCTGGATCGAATTAAAAAATAAATACCCATAGGGTATCTATGTCCATTTATACAATTCCAATTTCTTAACCGGCTGAAATGGCCAAGTATTTTCACAAAAAAAGCCTTCCGCTAAGCGGAAGGCTTTGAAATGGAGCAAGCCCTAATTAGTGTTTCACCACTTTACCAACTTTTACTGGTTGGTTGTTGCTTGTTACCTTGAAGAAGTAAACGCCGTCTTTCAGTGTACTGATACGAAG
>DAIUED010000025.1:0-19561 GCA_036845295.1 Bacteroidota bacterium | reverse complement strand
TAAGCACAAAAGCAAAAAAGTGGGTGCTGCACTGTTGGATCAACTTTTGTTTTCGAATACAATGCTAAAAGCCATACAGGCTACAGAAAATAGCGAGCCTGAGGTGAAATCGCTGGCTCTTTCTATAGAAACGTTGCAAAAACAAGTTATGGCTATTCCATCGCTGGCATCGGCTATCGAGCAGGATGAAAATGCAGATTTTTCGACACTTACAATTTCCGAAACGGAACTTGACCCTTTACTCGGTTCTATCCGCTCACTGCGGAACGACATGGTAAAATAATGTCCTACAGTTGTTTAATTCATTGAAACAGTTTATGAAAAAAATAATATTATCAGTAATGTGCTCTGCACTCATACTGGCTTCCTTATCGTTTAAAAAAGGCGGCGACATTTTATGCAATCCGGCAGCACTGAAAGAAAAAGCCGGAAAATCGCTGGAGCCATATAAATACGATAGCTCAGAACTTACACGCATCCTTTATAAAAAGAAAGAATCGGTAAAAGAGGTGGAGGTACCTCTGTTTATCGGAGAGAAGTACATGTTCGTTTTTGAAATGGAAGCCCTTCCGAAACGGGTGGAAGTAGAGATCTACAATCGCGACAAGGACTCGAAAAAGCGCAAGCTCTTGTTTTCGTCGAAAGGAAAAACAGACCTCACCGAATTTCAATGCGAGATCTCAAAAATGAGAACCGTTTACGTGGATTATATTGTGCCTGCCTCCGACGAAAGCGCGCAAACTGGTTGCGCCCTGTTCGTATTGGGCTACAAGTTGAAATAAGGTTAGTACATCCGGTGGCGTTTTTCTCTCCGGTGTGTCATCACTCATAAGTCCTGCCATGTTCAAGGCCTTGGGTCTTGTAACTGTGTGCGCAATCTGATAAGACACCGGAAAGGAGAGTAAATTCCAGGCTAATGTCAGGCTTGGCCGAAAATCAACTGCTTGCTTCTATAAGCAAAGCGTAAGGCGATCATGCTGCGACTGCCCAGACATATCGCGCACCGACAGCAACCACTTCATCGCTTTCTCGCGTGTATCAAAAAGCCGTATTTTCATGGCTTGCCGGCTGGTAAGATTGATGATGAAATTGATAATGAGCCTTTCGGCAAGTGATTTGACTACAACTGCTGTGGCCAGCGTCATCGCATTGGTTTCGGGCAGCGCCGAATACTCACGCGCTTCTTTGGTGAGTGTAGAGTCGTAACCCGACTCCACTAAAATGCAAAACTTGTTCTTTTGATCGTAACGACTCGCTAAAAAATCGCGCTGGGCCTTTATGTGTGAAGCATCCACCAGGCTATCGCCGGCAACCTCTACATGCACAATGCCATTATCGAGGAAATGGACCGTAAACATTTCGACGGTGTGCGTTTCCAATATATTGGCATTCAGCAGAGACATGTTATCCTACACGTTTGATCAGGGCCATGTAAAATCCATCGAAACCCTGTGAAGGAAAAATAGTGTGATCTTTTATGAATTCAAAATTTTTATGAGATGCCAGAAATGCATCGACCTGATTTTTGTTCTCGCTTGGTAATATACTACAGGTAGAATAGACAAGCATCCCGCCGGTTTTTGTCATAGCCGAATACTCGCCAAGAATTTTTTGCTGGAGTTGCCGCGTGCGTTCGATAAATGCAGGATCGAGCTTCCACTTAGCATCAGGGTTTCTCCTGATTACACCCAGGCCACTGCAAGGCACATCAAGCAAAAGCCGGTCGGCCGTATTTTCGAGGCGCTTGATGGTTTTGCTTCCGTCGATGAGCCTGGTTTCAATATTACCCGCTCCTGCCCTTCTGGCGCGTTTCTTCAATTCGTCGAGCTTCCATTGGGTCACATCCATCGAGAGGATGCGTCCTTTATTCTGCATGAGCGCCGCCAGGTGAAGGCTTTTGCCACCGCCACCGGCACAGGCATCAATTACCCGCATACCGGGTTCCGCTCCAAGGAACTCCGAGATCTTTTGAGAACCGGCATCCTGCACTTCGAAGAGGCCAAGCCTGAATAGTTCGTTTTGAAAAAGGTTTTGCCGGGTTGCTAACACCAGTGCATCTTTATATTCTTCCAACGGTTCTACTTCTACTTCCTGTTCCAGGAGGTATTTCATCAAAATATCTTTGCGGGTTTTGAGGGTGTTAACACGTAATACCACTGCTGCTTGTTCATTCAATGCGGTAGCTTCCTGCTCCCAGGTTTCGTTTCCAAGTTCCTGCTCTCCCAGCTGCCACATCCAATCAGGATACGACTCAATGATGCGGCGATCTTTAAGTGATTTGTAACGGTCAAGTATCTGCTTTTCGTCGAGGTTACGAAAATCGCGCTCGTCGGGTAGTGGCATGCGGTTAATAATAAAATACACACCGAGCATTTCCCAAAAGCCTTTGGTTGTTTGGGCAAGTTCCGACAACAAGCGGTAGTTGCGAACCATGTCGTATGTGGTTTCGGCAACGAACCGGCGATCTCTTCCGCCAAACTTTGCATGTTCTTTAAGGGTTTTTTCAATGACCTTATCAGCGTACTTCTGCTCATTAAAGATCAACGACATGGCATTAACAATGGCCTGCAGCAATACGCGGTGTGGCTTTGCGGGCTTTTTGGAAGGTTTTGGCATGCCCAAAGTTACACTTTTTGACTGGCTTAGGCGCTGTATTTTTGCTTATATTTACCTTTACGCTAAAATCTCATTTGGTATGAAACCACTTCTTCTTGTTCTTATTTCACTTGCTACCGGTCTCGGGGCACAAACCGGAAAACGCGTGCTGCTACGCAATGGCATTGCCCATATCGGCAACGGGCAGGTGATTGAAAACAGCTATGTTGCTTTCAGCAACGGAAAGATAGATTTTGTATCGGATGCGCGGCTCATTAAACTTGACATGAGCAAATTCGACACCACGATCGATGTTTCAGGGAAACACATTTACCCAGGCTTTATCGCGCCTAACTGCATTCTCGGCTTACAAGAAGCCGAAGCAATACGGGCCACGAGCGACTACGCCGAAGTAGGAAACTACAATCCGCATATCCGCAGCCTTATTGCTTACAACACAGACAGTAAGATCCTCGAAACTGTAAAAGCCAATGGCATTCTCTACACACAAGCTACGCCGCGCTACGGTGTGGTCAGCGGCAGTTCATCTGTATTGGCTACCGATGGTTGGAATTGGGAAGATGCTTTACTGAAAGCTGATGACGGCGTTCACCTCAATTTTCCGAACTCTGTGGTAAGACATGGCTGGTGGGCCGAGCCGCAGCCGAGTGAGCGTAATACGAAGTTCCAGGAGCAACTGACCGAACTGCAAAACTTTTTTGAAAATGCTTACGCTTATTACAAATCCGATACACCCACTGAAACAAACCTTCGCTATGAGGCCATGAAAGCGGTATTTGACGGGCGCAAGAATTTATACCTGCACGCCGATTATGTGAAAGACATTATGCTTGCCGTGAACCTTGCAGAGAAATTCAACATTAAAAAGAAGATCATTGTCGGCGGAAAAGACAGCTATAAAATCACGCCGTTTCTGAAAGAGCACCAGGTAGCGGTAATGCTGAACCGCCTGCACGACTTGCCGGAGTTGCCAGAAGCCGATACCGATATTTATTACAAACTACCTTCACTGCTCCAAAAAGACTCTATTCTGTTCTGCCTGCAGAATCAGGGCGACATGGAAGCCATGAATGCCCGGAACCTGCCTTACCTAGCTGGCACCGCGGCAGCGTATGGCCTCAGCAAAGAACAGGCTTTACAAAGCATTACACTTAACGCTGCCAAAATATTGGGCGTTGACAGCCTCATCGGCAGTCTCGAAACCGGTAAAATGGCTTCACTGGTTGTTTCCGGCGGCGATGTTCTCGACATGAGGACCAGCAAGATCGAAATGGCTTACGTGAATGGCAGACCTGTCAACATCACCAATTTCCAGAACGACTTGTACCGGAAATATGCCGAAAAATACGGTGTAAAGCCTTAGCACATCGGTTCACTGCCCTGTGTTAACTACAACTTAACTTTGAATGTCATGACGTCTTTTAACATCAAGGCTAACCTCATCGACCTCGTCAATCGCGATATTTATCCGGCCGCTGTGGTTGTAAAAAATGGGAAGATCATTTCTGTGGATAGGATTAACGAACCTTTTGACACCTACATTTTGCCAGGTTTTATCGATGCACATGTGCATGTAGAGAGCAGCATGTTGGTGCCGTCTGAATTTGCCAGGCTGGCGGTGACTCATGGCACAGTGGGCACAATTTCTGACCCACACGAAATTGCTAACGTTCTGGGAACTGCCGGTGTGGACTATATGATCGCTAATGCGCAACGGGTACCTTTTCATTTCTATTTTGGCGCGCCATCCTGTGTTCCAGCCACAGGTTTCGAGACGGCGGGTGCGGTGATCGATGCCAAAGGAATTGAACAGCTTCTGTCGAGAAACGAGATTGTTTACCTGGCCGAGATGATGAATTTTCCAGGTGTTATATACCAGGACGAAGAGGTGATGAGAAAACTGGCGATTGCGAAAAAATATGGCAAGCCCATCGACGGGCATGCGCCGGGCCTGACGGGCGACGACATGAAACGTTATTTCGATGCCGGCATATCAACCGATCACGAATGCTTCGGCTACCTGGAAGCTCTCGAAAAACTAAAGCATGGTGTAAAAGTGATGATCCGTGAAGGTAGTGCTGCCAAAAACTTTGAAACGTTGATTCCTTTACTGAAAGAGTTTCCTGATCAGATCATGTTTTGCTGTGATGATAAACATCCGGACAATCTCATTGACTCACACATCAACGAACACGTGAAACGGGCCATGGCTCATGGCCATGATCTTTTCGACGTATTACGGGCCTCGTCGTACAATGTGATAAAACACTACCAGTTGCCGGTAGGTTTATTACAGGTGGGCGATCCGGCCGACTTCATCGAGATCAACGACCTCAGCAACTTCGGCATTCTCAAAACCTATGTAGCCGGGCAGTTGGTTGCAGAAAACGGCAAGTCGTTTATCAACCCTGTGGAAGCGCCGATCGTTAATAATTTCAATTGCAGCCAGCGACAACCGCAAGATTTCAATATAAAAAGTGAAGGTAACCGTATTCGCGTGATCGAAGTACTCGACGGACAATTGGTTACCAATGAGCTCTATGCCGAAGCCCTGACAGTTAACGGCTATGCGGAATCTAACCCCGGAGAAGATATTCTGAAAATTGCTGTGGTGAATCGCTATAGCGATCAGCCGGTAGCCAAAGCATTCATCAAAAATGTGGGGTTGAAAACAGGTGCCATTGCCAGCTGTGTGGCACACGATTGTCATAATATTGTGGTAGTGGGAACTAACGACGACGACATGTGTCGCGCTGTAAACCTCATCATTGCGGCTAAAGGTGGCATTTCACTGGCTGCCGGCGAACACAGTGATGTATTGGAACTGCCCATTGCGGGGATTATGACCAACCGGCCGGCCGAAGAAGTAGCCGAAGCATATACCAGGCTCGACCGTGCTGCAAAAGCACTTGGCAGCACCTTGAAAGCGCCTTACATGAGCCTTTCATTCATGGCCCTGTTAGTGATACCCGAGCTGAAACTCAGCGACAAAGGACTCTTCAACGGGAACCGCTTTGAGTTCACGGAGCTATTTTGCTAAACTGTCATGTCATTTTTTAAACACATTTTTCTTATTTGTTTGGTTTTACTGGCATTCCGAGGCCAAACACAGGAAGCAAGCGACGGCCTCGCCGAGCGACTACCAATACTGATGAAGACGCGGATCTCATGGAAACACCTGTCGAAACAGGCTGAAAGCGCTGAAGAGAAAAGGCAGGTGACTGCCTGCATTAGCGATTCAGCCAATGCATTTTGCCTCGATCCGCGGATTGATGGTGACTATATTGACGATTTTCACCTTCTTGATCTTGACGGCGATCATGACCTGGATATTATCTATGAGGGATTTGAATGTGCAGGCATGTCAACCAAAACCGTATTGGTTTACCTTAACCAGAAAGGCCGTCTGACAAGGGCCTGGGCAGGCCGTGGGCGCATTGCTTCAGTACGGACAGGGAGCGAGCTTGTCGTTTACCAATATCCCTGCTGTTCCGAAACATTAAACACCTTCATCTCATTTCTTCCGGGTCCCGATACGCTTATTCGCCTGGGCGGCTTGCATTTTTTCTATTCGCCTTTTTTCGAGGGTATGGAATTGGATCGGGAAAGCATCATCCCGAAAAAACTGAAACCAGGCGCTTGCTACCGCGCCGACAATGGCGTGGCGATTTACGCGCCGGCGGAGTTACAAATAGGATCTAACATGCTGTCCACGACTGCTTCCGGCTATATGCTAAGCCAGGCTTCTGTGAAGGCTTTTGGCAGCTACACGTCGCCTCGCGGCGAGCGTCGCTTATTTGTGCTCGTACCACCCAGCCATTTATCGGTAGGCGTTTTGCATCTTGAGTTCCCCACCCTGGTGTGGATCGACAACGACCATGTGCATGCTATAAAACCAGATACCAAATGAATACTTTCGACCCTCAGAAAATATTGAGTGATGGGCTCGTCACCTTGGTCCCGCTTCAGAACAGCGATTTCGAACGGCTCTATGCAGTTGCCTGCGACCCGCTGATCTGGGCACAACACCCCAACAAAGAGCGATATCAACGAGAGGTCTTTAAGACGTTTTTTGAGGGCGCGTTGGCGTCAAAAGGCGCTTATTTGATTTTCGACAAACAAAGCGGTGAACTCATTGGCAGCTCGCGCTACTACGATGCGGATCCTGAAACGCGAAGCATCCTGATCGGGTACACATTCCTGGCACGCAGCCACTGGGGTGGAAGATACAACCCGGCAATAAAGCGGCTTATGATTGATCACGCGCTGAGCGCATTCGATAGCGTAATATTCCATGTAGGTGCTTCCAACATCCGTTCGCAGAAAGCAATGGAAAAACTGGGCGCAAAAAAGACAGGTGAATCGGGCATTGCCTATTATGGCGAACCCAGTAAACTCAATGTCGTTTATGTCATCCAAAAAAGTGATTGGCCAACCTAAGGCGTAGCATTGGCCTGGTTGACCTCGTTGTAGCAGTCGCGGCACAGTGGCTCGTAGCTTTCTGTTTCGCCGAGAACCACCAGGCTGGTTTCGTTGGTCTTGCGATGAGAAATATGCGCCAGGCTTCCACACGTCATACAAATAGCATGCACCTTCGTCACGTATTCGGCCGTGGCCAGCAGATCGGGCATAGGGCCAAACGGCTTACCCTGAAAATCCATATCGAGACCGGCAACAATGACACGCACACCCGCGTCGGCAAGTTGCCTGCAAACATTTACCAGCTCTTTGTCGAAAAACTGTGCCTCGTCGATGCCAACCACATCTACTTCGCTCGCCAGCAGCAAAATATTCGAACTGGCAGGAACAGGCGTGCTATGAATCTCGTTTCCCTGATGCGATACTACTTTTTCTTCGTGATAGCGTGTGTCGATCTGTGGCTTAAATATCTCGACTTTCTGGCGGGCTAATTGTGCCCGTTTGAGGCGCCGGATCAGTTCTTCTGTTTTGCCGGAAAACATCGACCCGCAAACCACTTCGATCCAGCCTTTGCGCCCGGTGCTATGTTTGACGTTCTCTAAAAACATGTTTATTATTTCCTCATAAGAAAACTTAAAAATAAAGTAAGTATCCCTAAAATGCCTTAATTTTAATTCTTAATTATCCACAATTATGCAGACAGAGATCTTACTGAAACAAGTGGCAGCGGCCTTGGAAGAGCTGCAGGGAGCAATGGATAAATTTGGGAAATACCCGAACACTCAGTACGCAGGCCAACTTCACGAACGCCTGAACCGGGCCAATAAACTTGTATCAGCCTATACTGTTTTAAAAGAACAGAAAGAGGTGTCGCCTGAACTCGATCTGCACTTAAAGATCATGTCGGCAGAACCTACGCCGCCAACGGCAGACAATACGTCAACGGAAGTGCCTGATACCAAACCGGAAGCAAAACCCGAGCCGGAACTTCCAAAAGTGGAAAAAACGATCGACCCGGCGCCTGCTATACTTACCGCAGTGGAAACAGCGCACCCCCCTGTAACAAAGCCACTCGCGGTTCCTGACGTTGAACCGGAAAAAACACCGGAGCCGGTACGCGAGGCTGACGTTAAACCGCCGGTAATAGCACCCGCTAAAGAGCCAGCCAGGTTAAGTGTGAGCATCAACGATAAGTTCAGGTTCATCAACGAATTGTTTGCATCTAATGCCAACGAATACCAAATAGCATTAGAACAATTGAATGCCGTTAAGACTAAAGAAGAAGCTGACACTTACCTGAAAGGATTAAAAAACATCTACGGATGGGACGACGATCATGAAATGGTGAAACGCTTGCTTGTGCTAAACCAAAACCGGTTTACTTAAAGATCTGCTTTTATTATTCAATGACCTTGTTCTGCCTATGAAAAATACCATTCTTTTATTGCTTTTAATGTATGCCGGTGCTTCCACAAGCCAAGATACTACCTACGCCCGGGAGGTGATCCGTAAACTCACTTCACCTAAATTTCTTGGCCGAGGCTATGTAAAGAACGGGGTAAACAAAGCGGCAGATTATATTGCTGGTCAGTTAAAAGCAATCGGGGTACAAAAATTCGGCGACTCGTTTGAGCAGTCATATACCTTTCCTGTAAATACATATCCTGGTAAAATGTCGGTTACGGTCGATGGCCGTGTGCTGGCTCCCGGAAAACATTTCCTGATAGAGCCATCAGCGAAAGGGCAAAAAGGCAACTACACACTCACGCAAAAAGACAGCGTAACCTTTGTTTCCGATCCACTGGTTGCAGAGCCACGTGTGGTCGTTAAAAAGAAAAAGAAATTAACGTACACGGTTGCAACGGAAGCGTCTGCGCAAACAGTTGTAGAACTTCTTGCCGATTCCTTTCCCGGTGAAGTCAAAAACATATCTCTCGATTTTGAAACAACCTTGGTTCCGGCTTTTAAGTGCAAAAACCTTTGTGGCTTTTTAAAAGGAACTCAACAGCCGGATAGCTTTATTGTCTTTACCGCACATTACGATCACCTGGGTGCGATGGGAAAAGAAGCCTGGTTTCCGGGTGCCAACGATAATGCCAGTGGCGTGAGCGTATTACTAAACCTTGCGAAATACTATGCTGCACATCCGGCAAAATACTCCGTGGCTTTTATCTTTTTCAGCGGAGAGGAAGCTGGTTTGCTGGGTTCACGTTATTACATCACGCATCCGATGTTCCCGCTGACTAAAATCAAATTTCTGACGAACCTCGACCTTCTGGGTACCGGCGACGATGGCATTATGGTTGTGAATGCCACGGTGTTCAAATCTGCATTCGACAAGTTGAGCGCTATTAACGCTCAAAAAGAATACGTGCCACAAATCAAAAAAAGAGGCAAAGCTGCCAACAGCGATCATTACTGGTTTACCGAAAAAGGCATTCCGTCTTTTTTTATCTATACCATGGGAGGCATCCAGGCCTATCACGACATCTACGATGTGGAAAAAACCCTTCCGCTAACAAGATACATGGAAGTATGCCGTTTACTGATCGATTTCACCACAGAGCTTTGACCCATCTCAACTTTTGAACCCATCAAGTTAAGACCAAGCATTCCCCTGGGAAGTTTATCGGCATTGAACCAAACCCATCCCTACTGTGCTTCAAACGCGTGGTCATGAGACTGGAAAAGCTCATGATATTCATTGATACTCATCAATGTTCCCGGGCCACGATACCCTTTTTGTTTGGCGAGTATGAACAATTCTTTCTCGGTAGGCACCTCTTCGCTTTTGCCGCTATCGAATTGGTATAGCACATAATGGTGAATGGGTTCAGGAGCGCGGGTGGATTTAACTTTACGGTCGATTAGCAGGTATTGGCGGTCGAGTGCAATGCGGTCGATCTGGTCGATACCCGTATGGATTTCGCCGTTGTCATTTTCATCAAAATACTGTACTTGCGCTTCATTGAAGAGCTCTCCGTTTTCGCGAAACACACTGCAATGAATAGAATACGGATAACGTAGCGGATAGCGGTAATAGCTTTCGAAACCCAGATAATAATAAAACTGGGCGGGCACGGCTGTGCTATCAGGATAATAACTTTTGAGCAAGCGAATGTGCGTGTTTGACTCCAGCTGGCGTTGCGCATCATTGGAAACAGAGTCGGCATAGTTTTGCAGCGAATTTTCCATGCGCTCATTCAGTGTCTCGGTAAAATGCTGCACTTTATTCACGGCCCGGTTGACGAACAGGAAAATGCACAACACCATCCCGATCAAACAAATCAGGAAACCTGTGAGCCAAATATATTTCCCCGGCCGGTTGTTGGCAATGCCAAGAATGGTAAAAACCACACATACTATTACCCCCATAAAACACAGAAGGCCCAGAAGAATGATAAGAGCGGCGTTTAAAACCATGTGGTGCTATTATTTATGCTTTTTTGCTTGTTTTTCTATTTTAGCTTTCTCGTCGGCGAAACGTTTTGCTTGCTTTTTGTCGAGCAACAACGTATAGATCCCGCGAAGCGCTTCGAGTGCCGAAATATTTTCCGGATCGAGCCGGTGAATACGGAGCGCGTAAGGCAGCGCTGCTTTGAAAAGTGGTGTAATGTGAAATGTTTCGTACTCCTCCGGCTTCACGCATTCCAGCAATTTGTCGAGCGAAGGAATTTCTCCGCGCCAATCGGCCTTTTCTATCAATTGGCGTTGCTTGCAATAATCAGCATGCAACAGTGTTGTGATGCCGTTGTTGAAATAGGCAATCATCATGTTCATATTTGCTGGCAGGTTGAGCGAATCGTACTCAAGTACTTTTCCCAGATAGATCAAAGCCTTTCTCGGGCTTTTGGGGTGATTGATGCTATCCGACATTCCCTCACTTAAATACCGGCTCCCAACATAATTATAAAAATCAATACTCCGTTTCATTACCGCTGAATCGGGTTTGACGGTGGTTTTCCGGAACCGTTCGAAGTAATACACCGCCGAATCGAGGTTGCTATTCGAAAGGGCTACAGCTTTTTTATAATAACCAGAACCTTCCTGAGCAGGTCCAGGAGATCGATCTGGCTGCGAAAAACCGGCAATACTTCCGAAGAAGATACCGATCCAAAGTACACTCCATTTATACATAAAGTGATATTTTATTGATAAGCAACGTTCCTACAACGGAATGTTACCGTGCTTCTTTTTAGGGAGCTTGTCTGCTTTATTCTCGAGCATTTTAAAAGCCCGGATCAACTTTTCGCGGGTCTGGTCGGGCCTGATCACTTCGTCAATAAACCCGCGTTCGGCAGCACGGTAAGGGTTCGCAAACATGGTCTGATACTCGGCTTCTTTCTCTTTCCATTTCTCTTCTTTGTTCTCAGCAGCAGAGATCTCGTTTTTAAAGATGATCTCTGCGGCACCTTTTGCACCCATCACGGCAATTTCGGCGCTAGGCCAGGCATAGTTCATATCGGCTCCGATGTGCTTGCTGTTCATTACATCGTAGGCTCCGCCGTATGCCTTGCGTGTAATGACGGTAATACGCGGCACGGTAGCTTCGCTGAAAGCATATAACAATTTGGCGCCGTTGGTGATAATGGCATTCCACTCCTGATCGGTGCCAGGCAAAAAGCCCGGCACGTCTTCAAATACCAGCAACGGAATGTTGAAGCAATCGCAAAACCGCACAAAACGGGCAGCCTTGGTCGATGAGTGAATATCGAGCACCCCGGCCAATACAGCTGGCTGGTTGGCCACGATGCCGATGGAGCGCCCAGCCAGGCGCGCAAACCCAACAACGATGTTCTCAGCGAAGTTTTTGTGAACCTCCAGGAAGGTGTTGTCGTCAATAACCTTTTCGATTACCTCACGGATGTCGTAAGGTTGATTCGCATTGTCGGGAATGATGTTATTCAGTTCAGGACGCGATTCAGAACCGGTATGATCGTAAGGTAACGACGGCGCGTCTTCTTCGCAGTTCTGCGGAATGTAACTCAAAATCTGTTTGATGTTGGTAATGGCCTCTATTTCGTTGGCACATGAAAAATGCGTTACGCCGCTTTTGCTGGCATGGGTCATCGCGCCACCAAGCTCTTCAGATGTCACTTCCTCGTGCGTCACCGTTTTTACCACATTTGGCCCGGTAACAAACATATAGCTGGTATTTTCCACCATCAGGATAAAATCGGTAATGGCCGGACTATACACCGCGCCACCGGCGCAAGGCCCCATGATGCCTGACAATTGCGGGATCACACCACTGGCGCGTACATTCCGGTAAAAAATATCGGCATAGCCGCCCAACGATACAACGCCTTCCTGGATACGCGCGCCACCACTGTCGTTAAGACCGATAAACGGCGCGCCGTTCTTCATGGCGAGGTCCATCACTTTACAGATCTTTTCGGCATGCGTTTCTGAAAGCGACCCGCCGAAAACCGTAAAATCTTGCGAAAACACATACACCAGGCGCCCGTTAACCGTGCCGTAACCGGTCACCACGCCATCGCCGAGGTATTGTTCCTTCTCCAAACCAAAATCTTTACTCCGGTGGGTCACCATCATGCCAATTTCTTCAAAGCTACCTTCATCCAACAAAAAATGCAGGCGTTCGCGTGCAGTTAATTTTCCTTTCTTATGCTGCGCATCGATGCGCTTCTGACCACCGCCCAAAAGGGCTTCCGCTTGTTTTTTCTCGAGTAGGGATAATTTTGAATTCATAGTTTCTATTTTCCGGCACGGGTAGATGCCATTTATGCTGTTTTAAAATTTCTGTACACTCTATTCCGCTTTTTTCGGCTTGTGAAAATGGCGTTTGTTTCGGCTATGCGACTTATCACCGCCACCGGCACCGTTTTCGGCATTGCCTTTCGGTCTTGGTTTACCGCCATGTTTATTGCCGCCACCGGGTTTGCCACCACGAGGTTTGTCAAATTTGCGTTTATTCGCTTCGGGATCGTACACAGGTCCTTTACCGAATTGTTCCGGAATAGGCACTTTCTCTACGTCCATTCCCATCAGCGCCTCGATCTGTGCAAAACGCTGCTGGTCTTTTTCATTGATAAAGGTAATGGCTACACCTGCACGCTCGGCCCTTGCTGTACGGCCAATGCGGTGGATGTAGTCTTCCGGATCAGGCGGTGCATCGTAATTTACAACCAGTGAAATACCTTCCACATCAATACCGCGCGATAAAATGTCGGTACCAATGAGAATGCGCAGGCGCTTGGCCTTAAAGTTACGCATGATCTCTTCGCGTTCGGGTTGCTCAAGATCGGAAGAGAAGCCTTTTACCGAATAATTCAGCGCACTGAATGTCTGGTAAAGCTCTTTTACTTTTTCTTTGGTAGAAGAAAAGATAATCACCGATGTATAGTCCTCGTTCTTGAGGATCTCTTTTAGCAGATTGTTCTTTTGGTTGTCGTACACAACATAAGCCTGTTGTACAATACCGGCTGCCGGCTTTGAAATGGCAATGTTGATGGATTCGGGTTCGGTGAGCATAGCCGCGGCCAGTTTCCTGATTTTTGGCGCCATCGTTGCCGAGAACATGATGGTCTGACGCTTTTCGGGAACGTATTTCAGGATGGTTTTGATATCATCAGAGAAGCCCATGTCCAGCATGCGGTCGGCTTCATCCAGAATCAGGTGTTCGATGGTGTCGAATTTCACATCGCCCGACTGCAACAACGCAATAAGGCGCCCTGGTGTAGCGATCACAATATCCACTCCCTCGCGAAGCGCGTTGGCCTGGCGTTCCCAGGTAATCCCATCGTTCCCTCCGTAGATACCGATGGAGCTAACGCCACAGAAATAAGCCATACCCTCAATTTGCTGATCAATTTGCAACACGAGTTCCCGCGTTGGTGCGATGATGAGCGTATTGATGCCATGCTTCCTGGCTTTGATGATCTTGTCGAGTACAGGCAATACGAATGCCGCTGTTTTGCCGGTTCCGGTCTGGGCACAGGCAATCAGGTCTTTTCCTGCCTGAATTACGGGAATGGCTTGCTGCTGGATAGGGGTCGGTTGTTTGTAGCCCATCGACTCCAGGCCCTCCATTAAGGATGGATCGAAGTGAAAATCGTTGAATGTCAAAAGAATAAAGGTTTTAAAAGTATCGTTTAAAAAGGCTAATTTACTATTTTTATAGTAAAAACCAGCGCTTATTTCGAGCCCACTGTTGAAGTCGCGCAAAAGGCCACTGCTGCCATTGGCGGGCCGGAGCCAACTTCCGGCATAAAGCGCCGTTTACCCGGAAAAACCTAAAACAGATGGTTGAAGTGATGGAACAGACGCTGGATCAGGCGCTGATCGCCGGTAACGACCTCGGCATTTGCCTGCATAGAAGGTTGAAGCATGGCCTTGACGCCAGTTGTTGTTTTAAGGCCTTCCGGCAGGGCTATCTGTAGATGAAGTTTTCCGCTTGCATCCGGAAATGCTGATGCCGAGAGCACGATTCCTTTTATCTGGCCGTATTTATCGGCAGGATAATCTGCCAGACTTACCAAAACCTCTTGCCCCGGTTTTACGTCTCCGTCCTGCCTGCCTGAAATTTTTCCTTGCGCCAATAATAGCGACACCGCACCCGGTTGAATGTGTGCGAGCATGTTGCCGGGCTTTACGGCCTCGCCTTGCATCGGCCAACGACTGTAACGCACATAACCCTTGGCAGGCGATCTTACCACAACCCGGTTCAACCAACGATGAAGAGCCCGTTTCAATTGGGAAAAGGCTTCTATCTCGCTCACCGAATCGCGCTGCTGCGCCTGATAGAAAGCCAGCATTAACCGGTCTAAATTGCCGGGCATCGGCAGCTGAACCCGGTAAAATGGGAAGGCCTTTCCAGTAAAGCTGAAGGTATCGCAAGCAGCCTTCCATCTTGTAACGGCTTCGTATTGAGCGGGATCTGCCAATAGCAGCAGCGGCGCGCCGGTAGGCACCGATGCACCGTTTTGAACCAATACGTGTGTAATGCTTCCTTCTGTTTCTGCAACAACAGGATGTGCGGGCACTGGATCTGAAATAGTCACCGCCACAGTGACCATATCAGGGTAACGGATAAGATATGCGGTAACTAATGCCAGCAGCAGCGTCACCAAACTAAGGAACAAACCCCAGCGAATCAGCCAATGGGGCATCCTATCAAGAATTTCCTGAATGTCGTTACTCCTCAGCGCAAGATCATCCGGTGCGCTACCATTAGCTAGCGATAGCTTTGTATCGGCATTTTCTTTCGGCCGATCGTCAGGATCCTCGAAATGCTGTGTATTCAATGCTTCTACCATCAGCCGTTGCCTAATTCCAATTGATTACGAACGAGTTCATAATAGGCCCCCTGCAACTGCACCAGTTCTTTGTGCGTGCCTGTTTCCACGATACGGCCTTTTTCAAGCACTACGATCTGATCGGCATTCATAACTGTACTGAGCCGGTGGGCAATGATGAGCACGGTTTTATTTTTGAAATAGCGGTTCAAGTTTGTCATGATCTGGCGTTCGTTGTTGGCGTCCAGGGCGCTGGTGGCTTCATCGAAGAACAGCACTTTGGGATCTTTATAAACTGCGCGGGCTATTAGCAGGCGCTGTTTTTGTCCGGTGCTCAGGCCAAGACCTTCATTCCCTATCTGCGTGTTGTATTGCGAGGGACAATCTTCGACGAACTCGCGGATATTAGCCACCGAAGCTGCATGCAGCAACCGTTCCTTGTCCAATTGATCCGCTCCAACCGCAATGTTACCGGCTATGGTATCATTGAATACGTATCCTTCCTGCATCACGGCACCCACATGATATCGCCAGGTTTTCTGAGTGATGTCAACAAAATCAGTATTTCCGGCGGAGATCCGGCCCTCCGACGGCTCATAAAACTTAAGCAATAGTTTCATGAGGGTTGTTTTACCACTACCACTGACACCCACAACTGCCGTTATTTTATTGGCTGGCACCACCATATTCAGCTGTTCGAGTACAGGCTTTTCAGCTCCCGGATAACGAAACGATACGTCTTTCAGGACGATATCTGCATTTAGCGGTATCGGCAACTGCATGCCGCTACTTCCGTTGGACTCGTCGGGCTTTTGATGAATCTCGGCGAGCCGTCGCAACGAGATGCGTGCATCCTGTACTTCGCGAACAAAGCCGATAAGCTGTGCCACCGGCCCGTTCAAACCGCCTACAATGCTTGTAATAGCCATCATCATACCCAGGGTGATCTGTCCTTCCATCACCAATTTTGCTGAAAGGAAGAGGATCAGTATATTTTTCAATTCGTTGATCACACCGGAACCCAGGCTCTGTACCTGTTCCAATGCCAGGCCCCTCACCGATACTTTAAAGAGGCGTGCCTGCACATGTTCCCAGCCCCAGCGCTTCTGCTTTTCCGCATTATGCAACTTGATTTCCTGCATGCCGTTGATAAGTTCGATCACTTTACTCTGCTCCTGGCTTACCTCCGAAAAGCGTTTATAGTCAAGCTCCTCACGTTTCTTTAGGAACATCAGCACCCAGACCACATAGCCAATACTTCCGACAGCGAACACCGCAAAAATGAGAACGCTGTAATACGCCAGAATGCTTCCCATGACCAAGACGTTGATGGCAGAAAATAAAACAGTGAGTGACGAGGTCGTTAGCAGGCGTTCGATGCGGTGGTGATCGTTGATGCGTTGCATGATATCGCCCGTCATGCGCACATCAAAAAAAGCGATGGGCAGGTTCATCAGCTTGATGAAAAAATCCGAGATCAACGAAATGTTGATGCGTGCAGACAAGTGCAACAAGACCCAGCTCCTGACGAATTCAAGCACTGTGCGCCCCAGGAAGAGAAATACCTGGGCGAGCAACACCAGGTGAACAAAATGCATGTCGTTGCGCTTAATACCGACGTCAACCACGCTTTGGGTGAGAAAAGGCAGGATGAGCTGCAGCAAACTCCCAGCCAGCAAGCCAAAAATAAGCTGAACGATGTAAAACTTATAGGGTTTCAGATAAGCCCAAAAAAACGCCACTCTTTTGGCAGGTTGACCTGGCGTCTCGTCCACGGCTCGCTGAAAAAAAGCGGCTGAAGGCTCCATGAGAAGCGCTATGCCTTCCTGGGTATTCTCATCGGCATTATTTCCTATCCAGAGCTTCAAAAACTCGTCCTGTGTATAGTCAACAAGACCGTATGAAGGATCTGAGATCTTATATACCGGCTTTCTTCGTCCCCGGCGAGGTTTCGAAGTGATGGCGTACAGCACAACATAGTGATTTGCATTCCAGTGCAAAATGCAGGGCAAAGGTGCCGTGCGAAGGCGCTCAGCAGAAAGCCTCGCCCCGAGTGTCCGGAATCCCAGCGATTCTGCGGCGTCGCTCAATGTCAGCAAGGTGCTTCCTTCCCTCGTGGTTTCGCTCAATCGACGCAGCTGTTCGATATCAAAATTTTTTCCGTGGTAGCGCGAGATGATTTTCAGACAGGTTGGCCCACAGTCTTTGGCGTCTGCCTGTTTATATGCCGGAAACTTTTTCAACATGTCATCTCACTGGGGTTAAACTCTCAACAACAATCGCCTCGATCAATAGGATCCATGAAAAAGCATCCTGCATGTTTTTTACGAGATGACATACAGGAACTTATCCTTAATAATATCCAGTTTTTCATTTTCATCGAAATTATGAATACAATATTCACGTCCCTCATTTTCTACCGCTTGCTGAGAACAACCGCCGTTGCAAATGGGCAGGATACTGCATTTAAGACAAGGTGGGTTTTTAAATTTCGAATTCATCCGCTTTTCATGCTTCTCATTCCATTCGATTTTTCCACCTTCCGTAAGAACTCCTTCTCTCGATTTGCTTTCAAAGTCTCGTGCTGTGCATTTGAAGACATCACCATTGTAATTGATGGTAGCGTGGTTTTTTTTATCCGCATAGCAGGAATTTCTAACCGTATCCAAGTTAACTCCCTTATAAAACGTATTGATGTTGCGTTCGCGGAATTCATTCACTACGTCCTGAATGTCCTGAGTAATATTCTTTTCTTCCTGCCATACTTCATGGAACGAAAAATTGATATAAGGCTTGCTTTCTTCTTTGAGATCATTGAAATCGTTGAGGATTTCCAGAATATTGCTATTGAGCGTTTCCTGAGATACATTTAGCCTCACGCTGGTTGTCATGCCATTATCAGCACATAATTTAATGTTACTTACAATGTCATCATAAGAACCTCTTTCCTTAGAAACGTACCTCACCTGGTTATGTCTTTCCCTATGCCCGTCAAGGGTGATCTGAAAATGATTTACGCCCAGACCTTTGCAAATATCTAGCATCTTCTGATTAATCAGTAAACCATTGCTGGTAAAGCCGGAAGAGAACTGAATATTTCTTGCCACCATTTTGGGATAAATGCGTTCCAACAGCGGCTGAACAGTAGAGTCGAAGTACAGCAATGGTTCACCGCCAAACCACTGTAAGTGAAACACCTTGAGATCTTTCTTTTCTTCCAGAACACTATCAACGAGTTTAGTAATGTTGATGATCGTATCGGGCGACATCTTAGAGGCTTTGATGTGCGTTTCATAACAATACCAGCACTTGAAATTGCAGTTCATGGTAGGGTTAATCGTGAGCTGAAAAAACTCTTCGTTCTCATGGTCGATCTTTCTGACCAGGTCTTTCACATTCTGGATCTCGTCAACTGCATCTTCTATCAGGAATCCTTTTTCAATAAGGAACGCATAAAATTCGGGGTGAATTGCTTTCAGTTCATCCCAGCCCTGCTCGCGCTTAGCGGCTGCGAAGAGATCGTACAACTCCGGCTCCAGGAGCGCAAATTCATTGGAATAGGCATTGTACCCGATTTGTTTTCCTTCGTAATGAAAAAAATTATTAAATTGACTTGTTCTCATGATATAAATTTAAAAAACGGCTGTAGCGATTACAGCCGATTATATAAATATGTCGTACCAGGCTAATTATTGTGCAACAGGCCCATTGTGATCGCCAAAGGCACAAGCTCCTTTGTTGTTGCATCTTGTATTGCTGGCATCACCACAGATCATCATATTGGTGCAGAGCTCATTGGTACCTGCATTACAATCTGAGTTATTCGTGCACCCTCCGTTTGTTCCGTCGCCTCCTTTAATTTTTGCCATTTGTTTGGCTGGCAAAGCGCTGAAGCCGCCTGATAGTTTATTATCGGTCGTGTTTAATTTCGGAATGTTAGTCAACATTTTTTTCATGGTTTCATTTTTTTGGTTATTAATTGTATTTGAGCGCTCAAAAGGAAAGTATCATCTTATTGAACAACAGTTGTGTCACCAGGTATCCCGGCGCAATCACCCAGGTTTCTACAACCGCTTACATTGCTGGTTGGCAAACAGAGCGTGATGTTCGTGCATTTCTTATTTGAACCCATTCCGCAGTTTTCATTGCTACAGCTGTTGTTTCCGCCACCACCAATACGTGACATCTGTTTTTCCGTTAAAGCTGCGAATCCGCCTTTCAGAATTCCTTTCTCCGAGATCAAGCCCGGAATTGTGTTTACATTCTTT
>DAIUED010000024.1:0-20454 GCA_036845295.1 Bacteroidota bacterium | reverse complement strand
GGTTGTCTTTAATAATTACCGCGCCATCGTGCATAGGACTGTTTTTATAAAATATATTCTCGAGCATTTTATCGGTCAACGCAGAGTCCACCGTTTCGCCGGTATTGACATAAAATTTAAGATCCGACTTGCGGGCAATAATGATGAGCGCTCCTGTTTTTGAGTCGCTCATGCTGAAACAGGCATTGATCACTGCGTCCACATCAAGATCAAATGCCGTAGAAGCGCCGACGCGCTTCGCAAAACTAAAAATATTGCGCCAGTTGTTATTCTTCAAAAAATCGTTAGAGCCGATATACAATAAGAACTTACGAATCTCCTGCTGGAAAACAACCATGATGGCGATGACACCCACGTTGATGAACTTACCCAAAATAGAACCCAGCATATCGAACTCAAATGCCCGCACAATAATCCAGAAGATATAAATGGACGCCAGACCGATGAAGATGTTCACCGCCGCGGTTCCTTTCACCATTTTATACAACTGGTAAAGCATCACGGCCACCAGGAAAATGTCGATGGCGTCGATGATCCCAAAAGTCAGAAAAAGCGAATAAAGCGGCGTTAGCATAAAAGCCAAAGATACTAATTTACACGGGTTTCATCTATTGAATTTCCACTCCACACGGCTTTATTCTCAGCCTTGGTCTTTAGAGACGAATACCCAGCACACAGACGTCATCAACCTGTTCGAGCGGCCCTTTCCAGTTAACGAACACATTCTCCAACCGGTGCCGCTGTTCTTCTGCCGGCAAATCGCTCACCGAATGCAACAGTTGGTTAAGGTTTTTGTATTTGAATTTTTTACCCTTTGGGCCGCCAAATTGGTCGGCATAGCCGTCGGTGTAGAGGTAGAGCATATCTCCCGGGGAAACGGTGAAACGGCGCGTCATAAAATGACCGGTTTTTTCACCTTTTCCAACTGGCATTTTATCTGCCGGCAACACGTCGAGCCGTTTGCCCTGCACATGCACAAGTTTATTGTTAGCCGCCGCATATTGGATTTCAATGCCGGTTTCTGCCATCTCTTTCACCGGTAGTTTCAATAAAACGGCGTCCATCCCGTCATTACCACCATCCAGGCTATCGATGAGTTTCTGACGGATATAATCCAATACCGATCCGGGATCAGTGATGTGTTTTTCATTGATGGCTTCGTTTAAAAAATTGCTGCTGAGCAGGCTCATAAACGCACCCGGTACACCGTGACCTGTACAATCGCATACAGCGAGATAAGAAAACCCATCCTTATGCGTGAGCCAGTAAAAATCGCCACTTACAATATCTCTCGGCTCAAACAAAATAAAATGCTCAGGTAGCAAAGCTGTTAACTGATCTCGGCTAGCCAACAGGGTATATTGGATGCGACGCGCGTAATTGATGCTGGCTACAATTTCCTTTTGTTTTTCTTCGATAATTTCTTTTTGTTGCGCCAACAGTGCATTGGTCTTATTTTTCCTGATGTTCGACTTTATGACGAGCACAAACAGCACCAGCAATAGCGCCACTACCGAAATCCCGGAATAGATCATCGCTTTTTTGCGACTCAGCTCCGATCGCGACAGATCATTTTCTTTATTAAGGATCGCGATGGCTGCGTCTTTTTTCTCGGTTTCATATTTCTCCTGTACATCGAGCTGTTGTTGATTATTGATCTCATTAAAAACCGAGTCCCGGAATTGTAAGTGCTTATTCAGGTAGTCTGCCGATTCTTTGAACCGACCGGCCTTGTAGGCTACTTCCGACAGTTGCTTGTAAGCCTCGGAGATCAGATGATTGGCCTTGTCGGCCAATGAATAGTCTAAGGCTTGTACCAAATAGCGTGTGGCCTCATTATAGTTTCCTTTCTCCTGTTCCTCCAGACCCTTTTCCACAAAACAGATATATGGCGCGTAGTTTCCTCCTACTTTCTCCAAATTTTGTTCTGAAATCGTGATATACTTGTTAGCCTTTGCCAGATCGTTTTGCTCGCGGTACAAACTGGCTATGTTTGCATTGACAATGCAGTAGTCGCGGTAATTGCCGAGTTTCTTCAATAAACTGGCCGACACAAAATTCCACCGGATGGCCTCAGGAACATTTTTGACACTCTTGTAATAATTCCCAAGCCCGGCTGCCGCAAATGCCCTCGTTTCATCGTATTTGTAGATCGACGCGAGGTTGTAACACTTGGAGTAATATTCTCTCTGACGACTGGTGTCGTTGAGCCCTACATAAGTATTACCAATGATATTGTAGGTTGTAGCAAGTTGCCTGTTCCTGCGGATTCGCTTAAAGGACTTTTCGGCCTCAAACAAATACCTGAGGGATGCAGTGTATTTACCCAAAGACCTTGCCACGTCGCCCAGCCACAAGGCTGAGGAGCCTATGCCCCTATCGTAGCTTAAGGTATGGCTACGGTCGTACACCTGCTGCCAGTAGTCAACAAGCGTATCGATTGGGAAATTAGCCTGCGTATCCACGTGGCGCATGAAATTAAACACGGCTGTTGTGTCACCGTTTGCAGCAAGCATGGTTTGTCGTAAAGCATTTGCTTTCGCATAATCTTGTGCCTGGCCGATCATGGCCAGGCACAACAACACCAACAAACTAACTCCTTTCATCAGGAAGATGTCTTGTTAATCCTGGTTTCTCAGCTTCACCATCGTGAGAATGGTTGCAATCGCTACCGTTTCGCCGGTTTCGTCGTACACATCCACAAGCCATTTCACGATACCCTTGGCAATGTCTTCTGCATTCTTTTTTTCCTGGCGGATCTTTTCTTTGCAGGTAAAGCGTACGCCAATCGTGCTACCCATATACACCGGCTTGGTAAAGCGACACTCATCGATACCATAGTTCAGTAATACTGGTCCTTTTTTGGCGTTTACAAAAAGACCGGCCGCTTTACTGAGTATGTAGTAGCCATGTGCTACACGGCCGGTAAACATCGTACCGTCTAACGAAGTTACATCGGTATGCGCGTAAAAATGGTCACCACTTACGTTTGCAAAATTCACTACATCGGCATCGGTGATGGTATGCTTGGCGGTAATGAGCGTTTCGCCAATTTCGAGATCTTCGAAATATTGGCGGAACGGATGGATGTCTTTTTCGATCTGTGCGCCACCTTGCTGGTATTGGTTCAGAATAGCACTGATGGTGCTTGGTGAACCCTGGATGGCTGTGCGTTGCAGATAATGAAATACGCCGCGTTTTCCGCCCATTTCCTCGCCTCCGCCGGCTCTGCCAGGCCCACCGTGCACAAGCATTGGCATTGGTGAGCCATGCCCGGTGCTTTCTTTGGCGCACTCGGCATTCAATACAAGAATGCGTCCATGCATGCAGGCAGCACCAATGGTGTATTGACGGGCAATGCTATTGTTGGCTGTAACGATAGAACTTACCAGCGAGCCTTTTCCCATTTTGGAGAGCTCGATCGCCTCATCGATGGTTTTGTAAGGCATGATGGTACTCACCGGGCCAAAGGCTTCCACATTGTGACAGTCTGTATGTGTAAACGGCTTTTCGTTCAGGAAAATGATGGGTGGCATAAACGCACCTTTGGTCTTATCGGCGCCTTTTACTTCGAAATTTTCGAAACTTCCGATCACAATTTTCTGGGTTTTTGACAGTAGCTCAACTTTTTCCTTCACTTCGATCAGCTGCGATTTGCCGGCCAGTGAGCCCATGCGTACACCTTCCACGTTAGGGTCGCCGATCACATTTTGCGCCAAACGTTTGCCGAGAGCGATCTGAACGTCCTCCACCATGTTTTCGGGAACAATGATGCGGCGAACAGCTGTACATTTCTGACCTGCCTTTGTGGTGATCTCACGCGCAACCTCTTTGATGAATATTTCGAATTCGGGCATGGAAGGAGTGACGTCGGTTCCGAGCACGCAGCAGTTGAGTGAATCGGCTTCCATATTAAAATGCACAGCTTCCTGCAACAAACGCGGATGTGCTTTCAGCATTTTGCCGGTAGATGCAGAACCGGTAAAAGTTACCACATCCTGGCTTTCTACATGGTCGAGGATTCCACTGGCGCTACCGCAGATGAGCTGCAAGGCTCCTTCGGGTACTATTTTGCTGGCAATGATTTCTTTCACCACGGCTTCTGTGAGGAAAGACGTAAGTGCGGCAGGCTTCACAATAGCTGGCACACCAGCAAGCCAGTTGACAGCTACTTTTTCGAGCATACCCCATACCGGGAAGTTAAATGCATTGATATGGATTGCGACGCCTTCTTTCGGCACGCAAATGTGATGACCGATAAACGTATTTCCTTTGGAAAGTCTTGCGACATCACCGTCGTAACAATACGTTTCGTCGGGAAACTGACGGCGCAACGAGGCATACGTAAACAAATTACCAATGCCGCCTTCTATATCCACCCAACTATCGGCCCGGGTAGCGCCTGTTGCCCAGCTCACTTTATAGAAATCTTCTTTTTTGCTTTGCAAATGAAGGGCTAAGGCTTTGAGCATCAAACCACGCTCCTGGAATGTCATTTTTCGCAATTTCGGACCACCTACAGTACGTGCATACTCACACATTCTGGCAAAATCGAGGCCTTTGCTGCTTGCTGTCGCCACTACATCACCTGTAATGGCATTAAATAATTCCTGTCCGTTATCCGCTCCGGCAACCCATTGGCCCATGGCGTAGTTTTGTAATTTAGTCATAGCTGAAAAAAGAGTTAATCAGGATTAAATATAAGTATTTGACTGAAATATTCTGCTAATTTTTAACGATACACACGTCAGAAAAGGCACTCCAAACCGCGGAAAAGCGAACAAATAACCATTTTTTCAGCGAAGTCTTCGTTTTATCCTGGATTGTGCTTACCTGACCGTTTCACATCTCTCCTGACTCCCACTTAGCATTAAACTTTCCTATATTTGGTTAGTCTAAGTTACCAGCTTTTACCTATGAAAAAACACTACTTCATCCTGATTGCCGTTTCTTTGCTTAGCCTCAACATCCGTTCGCAAAGCCTTTATTTTCCGCCACTTACGGGCAATTCCTGGGATTCTCTCGCTCCTTCAGATGTGGGCTATTGCCAGCCGCGCATCGACTCTCTTTACAATTACCTGCAGGCTAAAGACACAAAAGCCTTTCTTATTCTAAAAGACGGGAAGCGTGTGCTCGAAAAGTATTTCGGCACTTATACACGCGACTCAGCCTGGTACTGGGCTTCGGCCAGCAAAAGCCTAGCGGCTTTCATTACCGGCATGGCTCAGCAGCAAGGCTACGTTAACATCAACCAAAAAGCGTCGCAGTACCTTGGCGCTGGCTGGACGAGCGCACCGATCGCCAAGGAAAACCTTATCACCGTTAAAAATCTGCTGACCATGACGAGCGGACTCGACGATGTACCTCCCGGCGGCTGCACCAACGAAGACACTGCCAAAGCCTGCTTGGTATATAAAGCAGATGCCTCTACCCGATGGGCTTACCATACAGGAGCTTACCGTAAAGTGCAGGACGTGGTGAGTAATGCCGTGGGACAAAACTACAACCTCATTACCAATAACTGGATCAAAGCAAGAACCGGTATGAGCGGCCTTTGGTATCAGCAGGTTTACTACAGCAAGGCCCGCGATATGGCACGCTTTGGTTTGCTTGTGCTCAACAAAGGCATTTGGGCGCAAGATACACTCATGAAGGATTCGCTTTATTTCAAAGCTATGGTAAATAGCTCCCAAACCCTTAACCAGAGCTACGGTTACCTGTGGTGGCTCAATGGCAAGAGCAGTTTTATGACACCGCAGCTTCAATTTGTATTTAACGGAAGCCTGATTCCTAATGCACCAGCCGACATGTTCTGTGCACTGGGCAAAAATGATCAGAAAATATATGTGGTACCCGGGCAAAACCTGGTGGTAGTGCGCCAGGGAAATACAGCCGGAGGATTCAACCTGGCGTCTTCGGCTTTCGACAATATGGTTTGGGACTACATCAATAAGCTAAGCTGCCCGGTTTCAGTAAAAAATGAAGATGCGCACGCGGATCTGACCCTGTTTCCCAATCCGGCAGCAGGAACGCTTTCACTCAACTATGCTTCAGCAAACATCCGCTCCATTAACATCTTCAATGCATTGGGCGAACTGGTGCTTTCCTTTCAAAACCCAAGCAACCAAACACCAATAATCGATGTATCTCAGCTACAAGCGGGTGTTTACACCTTGCAGCTCGAAACAAGCGGCCGCAAAAATCTTTACCAAAAATTCGTGAAAGACTAAGGAATACCTGATTTCCAGTTGCGGGATCGGAGACAATAAGGTTATATTTGCTTAAATTATTCCAAAACCATGCTCTGCAGATACTGTGGCATACTTTTGGTTTCTGCAATTAAAAACTTGTATTTATGAAAGCATTTTACGTAGCTCTTATTTTATGTGTCAGCGGCTTATTAGAAGCCCAGGACATCGGCAAGGTTGTAATACGCAATGCTCAAATGAGCAATCCAAAATTTATTGTGTCGCTCAATGGCATCCGTCAAAACAATGTGTATGTGCCGGAGATCTCTTTCGATTTTCTCGACGAGTATAATTATCGCGTAAGAATTTTGCAAATGGGTGTAAATGGTGTTCTCACTTTCAATGTGAACAATACACCTAATTACCTGACGGTGTACGCGCTTAACAAGGACGCCTATGGTAAGTATGCGCTGATCCTGGAAAGCAAATCGTTGCTGGCAAATGAGCCGCCGCCATTGCCTCCAAACCCGATCACCCTTCCTCCGCAGCCACCGGTAACACCACTGCCGGTGAATCCACGCGAAAATGCGTGTAATACCAGGCTCAATTCCCAGGAGTTTACGGAAATGTATGAAACCATCCGCAAAGAAAGTTTTGAATCTACAAAAATGGATTTGGCTAAGAATTTTTTCAATCCTTGCGAACTCAGCTCTAGCCAGGTATTTCAGGTTACAAAACTCTTTTCAATGGAGAGCAACCGACTCGAGTTTGCCAAATACGCGTACTCGCACACATACGACAAAAAGAACTTTTACAAAGTGTACGATGCATTTATGTTCAGCAGTTCGAAGAAAGAGCTGGCCGAATACACCAAGAAACATCCTTAGTATTAAAAGCACACCCGTTATTTTGTTCTCGCAAAAACCTGCTATACCTCATAGCAGGTTTTTTTGTGGGCCTCAGCTTTCAAAAGAAATAACCTGAGGCGCTACGATAAACTTTTCGATCAGGCGCTCCACTTTCGGATTGAAGTCGGCGGTAAACACCAGGTGCTGGCATTTTGGAAGGCTTAATGCCAGTCTGTCTATCTGGCCCTGGTTGGCATTTTTGATCATCAGTTCGGCGTCGTCGAGCGCAAAGAACTTGATCTTATTGATATTAAGGTTCTTTTTAAAATACAGTTCCAATACGCGTGCCGGCGTGCCAACCACAACATCGGAGCCGGTGTAAATGGATTCGGCCTGCTTGTCGATCTTCTCTCCTTCGTGGGCAGCGTGTACCCGAAGATTGGTATAACTACCCAGGAGATCGAATTGAGCTTTCATGGCAATGGCTTCTTCCTTGCCTGAAACGATGATAAGGGCGCGTGGCGCATCTTCAAATGCGGCCTGCAGTCGTTGTAAAACGCCAATAACAATCGTTGTGCTTCTGCCGGCACCGGCAGGCGCCTCCACGACTAAATCGGCACCACTGTTGATTTTACGAATAGTTGCTGTTTGCAAACCGAGAGGCTCCCCGAAGCCATGCTCCAGCAGCGACTTGGCAAGGTTCTTATTGAGTTTTTCGGCAAAAACGTTCATGGTTAGCGTTTGATTCCTTTCTGGTTTAAGGCGTTTTGATACTCGCGTGCGTTTTTTTGATGTTCGGCATAGTCGCTCGTAAAATTAGAGTAACCGCTGAAGTCGCATTTAGCACAAAAAAAGAGGTAACTGTGTTTGCTATAGTTAAGCACGGCATCAATAGCGCTGGTATTTACCAGGCAGATTGGTCCCGGCGGCAAACCTTTATAGCGGTAGGTGTTGTAGGGTGAGTCGATCTCTTTATCGGCGCTAAGTACGCGTTGTACGTCAAAATTCTGATTAGCGAAGACAATGGTTGGGTCGGCCTGCAATTTCATGTCTTTTTCAAGACGGTTGATGTAAACACCAGCAATTTTCTGCTGCTCACTCTTAATACCACTTTCGCTTTGCACGATCGACGCGAGTGTTACTACTTCCGGAATAGAATACCCAATGGCTTTGGCTTTGCTTTTACGCTCTTTGGTCCAAACGGCATCGTAGTTTTTTTTCAAAACCTCAAACAAATCGTCGATGTGTGTGGTCCAGTTGAGTTCGTATGTAGCTGGCACCACAAGACTCATGAAGTTCTCAGAATTGAGGCCATACTTTTCAGACAGAACCTCTTCGTTAGCACAATAGTCTTCCAGATCGCCAAGGTCAATTTCGAGCTTCTCGGCTACATAGGCCATAAATTGCTCTTTGGTACGGATTTGTGAATTGAAAAAAAGTTTAACTTTTTCCTGTTTACCGTTGATGATCATTTTAACAATAGAGCGATTGCTCATCTCTGCTCCTATCCGGTATTTACCAGGCGTCAGCTTTTCAGGCAGGTCCATCTCCTTCGCCATCCACTCAAAACTTTTATGGTCGTCGATGATGTTTTGCGAATACAGTTCATCCAGTACATCATCAAAAGTAGCGCCGGTGGGAATATAAATATAGGTAAACTTCTTACCATTGAGGTGTACATTGCTTTTAAATACATTCTCGTATGCCCAGTAACCGGCTGCACCGATACCGATCATCACCACAAACAGAATTACTTTTCCGAATATTTTCTTTTGCTTTGCCATTACAACACAAGTTCTTTTATCAGGATACAGAAACCAACCACGAGGGTAAACCAGCCAAAAGCGGGGCGAAGTTTCTGCGACGGTATTTTTGCAGAAAGCAAACTACCAAGCAAAATGCCTGCTGCACAAATAGCGGAAATGGTGAAGAGGAAAGGCCAGTCGATTTCCTGGCGGCCGATATTCCCGGTAAAGCCGATCAGCGAGTTCAACGCAATGATGCATAAGGATGTACCAACTGCTTTTTTGAAACTGAGACGTAAAAAAAAGATGAGCACCGGAACGATAATGAAGCCACCGCCTGCACCAACAAACCCTGTAATGAAACCTACAGCCACGCCCAACAGGATCACAAAGGGCAAACCAAGCGGGCTTCGCGAAAACTCATCCCACTTTACTTCGTTGATCCGGTTGTATTTACGCTTGCGGATCATGCTGTAGGATGAACACAGAATAAGCATGGCAAATAATACCATGATGAGAATGTGTTTTGACACATCAATCCCCGCCAGACTCATGTGTTGCGGTATGGCCGGCATGACGAACTTTCGGACGCAAAACACCGTGGTAAGTGATGCCAGGGCAAAACGGATAATTGCCTCCGCACTGATCTCGCCTTTGCGGAGATAAGCCAGCGCACCAATGAGGGATGTGAGACCGACAATAAATAACGAATAGCCTGTAGCAACTTCGGCACTATAATACATGATGTAAACCAAAACAGGAACACCCAGAATAGAACCTCCGCCGCCAATGAGGCCAAGAATAAGTCCGATGGCCAGAAACGCTATGAAACCAAAAATTTCCATTAACTGGCGTCGGCCGCCGTGGACACAATGCTTAACTCTTTTAGCTGTTCGTCGCTGATCTCGCTCGGGCTATCGATCATCATATCACGTCCCGAATTGTTTTTAGGGAATGCGATGAAATCGCGGATGCTATCACTGCCGCCAAATAGCGAACAAAGCCTGTCGAAGCCAAACGCAAGGCCACCGTGTGGCGGCGCGCCATACTCAAACGCATTCATCAGGAATCCAAATTGTTTCTGAGCTTCTTCCTTGGTAAAACCTAATAAGTCGAACATCTGGGCTTGCAGTTCGCGGTCGTGTATCCGGATACTGCCGCCACCGATCTCCACACCGTTAATAACCAAATCATACGCATTGGCTCTCACCGCTCCCGGATCGCTTTTCAGTAAATGAAAATCTGCCGGATTCGGCGAGGTAAAAGGATGGTGCTTGGCATGCCATCTTCCTGCGAGCGATGCAAGCAGGTTTGGATCACCATCGTTCCACTCAAGCAACGGAAAGTCAATGACCCATAAGGCAGAGAATGTATTCTTATCCCTCAATCCTAAACGCGATCCCATTTCAAGCCTTAGCTCACTCATGGCTTTGCGTGTCTTTTCTTCGGTGCCCGCAAGTAACAGGATTAGATCGCCCGGCGCAGAACCACAGGCTTCAGCCCATTTTTTCAATTGCTCTTCATTATAAAACTTATCGACACTCGATTTCAATGTGCCATCATTGTTATGACGCGCATACACCAAACCCGTTGCGCCAATCTGAGGGCGCTTCACCCATTCGGTAAGTTCGTCGATCTGTTTGCGGGTATAATCGGCAGCCCCTTTGGCGCAAATGGCCAATACTAGCTCTGCCTCGTCAAACACTTTAAACGCATGGCCTTTTACGAGTTCGTTCATTTCCACAAACTTCATCTCAAAACGCGTATCGGGCTTGTCGTTTCCGTAATATTTCATGGCGTCCGCATAAGTCATGTGCGGCACTTCCGGCATATCGATGTTTTTCACGGCCTTGAACAGATGGCGCACCAGGCCTTCGAATGTATCGAGAATGTCCTGCTGTTCCACGAAACTCATCTCGCAATCGATCTGTGTAAATTCGGGCTGCCTGTCGGCGCGCAAATCTTCGTCGCGGAAACATTTCACAATCTGGTAATAGCGATCGAAACCAGCCACCATCAGTAATTGCTTAAAGGTTTGGGGCGACTGTGGCAAGGCGTAAAACTGTCCCTTGTTCATGCGGCTAGGTACCACAAAATCGCGAGCCCCTTCCGGCGTTGATTTAATCAGCACGGGTGTTTCCACTTCGAGAAAATGAAGTTTATCGAGGTAGTTGCGCGTTTCGATGGCCATGCGGTGACGCAGTTCCAGGTTCTTACGCACTTCGTTCCGGCGCAAATCAAGGTAACGGTATTTCATCCGCAACTCGTCACCGCCATCGGTATTGTCTTCGATCGTAAAAGGCGGCGTTTGCGAGGCGTTCAGCACCTTCAGGCTCTTCACACGTATTTCAATATCGCCGGTAGGATTGTTCTTGTTTTTACTTTCACGTTCAATCACTTTTCCGGTAGCACAAATAACATACTCACGCCCCAATCCTTTAATGGTTTCGAGCAAATCGGCCTCTGAATCGGAATCGAAAGCCAATTGCGTGATGCCATAGCGGTCTCGCAAATCGATAAAGGTAAGACCTCCCAGGTCTTTTATTTTTTGAACCCAGCCACTCAAACTTACTTCTTTGTTTAAGTCCGCCAATCGTAATTCTCCACAAGTATGTGTACGCAACATATTTAAAATTTAAAGGTCAAATTTACCGAAAATCCACGAAACGGTGAAGCGAATGAATGGCTCTTTCAGCCAGCTTCTATCCTGGGACACAAGGTATAAAGGGTAAAGGGCTGTAAACGAATTGGCCGGCGGGCAAACAACTCCGGATCTATTTTTGAAAAAGTTCGTTGGCTTTGTCCCAGTTAAGGATGTTCCACCACGCGTTGATGTATTCTGCCCGCTTGTTTTGATATTTGAGGTAATAGGCATGTTCCCAAACATCCAGGCCCATCACGATCTCGCCTTGTTGTTCGGCTACTTTCATAAGCGGATTGTCCTGATTTGGCGTGGTTGTAATAAGGAGTTTACCATTTTGTTTAATGAGCCAGCACCAACCGCTACCAAAGTGTTTGGAAGCCTTTTCTGTAAATTCTTTTTTGAACTCATCGACTGATTTGAAATCGCGGTTAATGGCCTCTGCCAGTTTACCGCCTGGCATATTTCCAGGCTTTACATCAGCGACCGGCTTTAACAATGTCCAGAATAAGGAGTGATTCACATGGCCGCCGAGGTTATTGCGGATAACCGGTGAAGTGCCTTGATCGACGGAACGGCACTTGGTCATATCATCCACACCATAGTCCAGGTTGGTGGAAGGCGTTTCATTGAGTTTATTGACGTAGGCCTGGTGATGCTTCGTATAGTGAATTTCCATGGTTTTAGCATCTATAAATGGTTCCATGGCATTATACGCATAAGGAAGCGGCGGCAGGGTAAACGCCTTATTTTGTACCAGGTTGCCGAAATTTTCGAGAGCGTCGATCTTATCGTTACCCACTAGTTTGGATGTAATGCCTGCTAAGCCAAGCAAACCGACTTTTTTCAAAAAATCTCTCCTGTCGCTCATGGTGTTTAAAATTGAATTAATAACTGATTCTTTTCAACGGCAACGCCTTTATTGATGGCAATTTTCTTGATAATGCCATCTGTCGGTGACTTCAGAATATTCTCCATTTTCATGGCTTCGAGCACAATGAGCGCATCCCCTTTTTTCACTTCCTGGCCTTCGCTTACGAGCACATTGAGTACCATACCAGGCATTGGCGCTTTGATATCGTTCACTTTTTTACTAGCCAGGTTATCCAGGCCAAGGCTATGCAAAAGGTCATCGTATTTATCTTTGATGTCGAGTGTGTAGGTCGTATTATTAACCTTTACGACCAACTTTTTTTCTTCCGGAAGGTGTTTTACTAACTCCACCTCATACGATCTTCCATCTTTGATAATACTGTACACATCCTCACGCACCCGGAGGATATCGGCTTCGAATGTGGTGTTGTTCAGGATTCCGCTAACTTTGCTGCCTTCGGTTTTGGTGATGGCTGCCTTATAGGTGTTTTGGTTGGTGGTAAGTGTGTACATATTCACAAATTTAATCTTAATAATAGGAAATGGGAAATAAATATCGTTAGACCTATGCTATTTTGCGTTTTTTAGTATTGTGCAGAAAAGACTTTTGTTGACTATTAACTGCCGCATGCCATAAAAAAAGTCCCCGCATATTTGCAGGGACTTTCGTATAAATTTGGTCGCTATCTATTTTTTGATGAACTCTCCCATCTTGTTATCATAGTTGAGAAAGTAACCACCTTTAGCAAGGTTAGACGCATCAACAGAAGAGCCGAAGCCGCGCTTCACAACGTTTCCGTATTGATCGTATATTTCGTAAAGTGTTTCTACAGGTTTATCGCCGGCCACGAAGCTAATGTCTTTCGATACTTTTGCCGGCGCAAAGCTAACCTCCGGTGCATCAGACACAAAATCAACTGGCTTGGAAAGACGAGGCTGACCACTGTAATCGGTTTGACGAACGCGAACCTGGTTTCTACCTGAATGTGGCGTGATTTTAAACGTGTAGTTATTGGTTCCAGGTGTTCCGTTACCTTCAACCTCACCTACTTTCACCCATTTATTCCAGCGAAACTGTTCAACAGCAAAAGCCAGTTTACCGGTTTCAGATTTCGTGCTCCATTTCACAGTACCGTCTTTTTCTATCGTCATAGAAATTACTTCAAAGGTACTTTTTGGCTTTAAAACTTCAGGGTTGAGAACTTTAGGCTTACAGTCTTCTTTATGTTTGATCTTAACTTCTACTTTCTCGCCAATGTTGAGTTTATGGGGCTTAAAATCGATTTCGAACGCACTGGAGTTAATCTCATCCGTGGTAATATTGCCGTTTACTAAAACCTCTGTTACACAGAAACCCACACCACCGGCACCGAAAGGATTCTGAACATACAGATTTTTCCCCTGGTAATTTCCTTCTAGGATAATAACACCTCCTTGCGAAAACCCCTGGCTAATAAGGGTAATAGAAAGTATAAGTGATAAATAAATGTGTTTCATAGTATAATTTGTTTTAGCACGTCTGCAAAAAGTCATGCAATATTAAAACGATATTTGACAAAAACAAAATAAAATCAATTTTTTATTTGAAAAAATGCAAATAAACCGGCGATATCGTCAAATAGTCGATTATTTCGTATATTTAAACAGTTTTAACTTTCTAACTACATCTTATGAAATTTAACATTTCTGCATTAGCGATCGCAGGTTGTTTTTTTGCGCTTACCAGCTGTAAACATGAGAACACTGGAGTTGATAAAAAACTTTCCGATAAAAACGGGGGCACGTTTTCGATGGTTGAAAATACCGATGTTGGCACCTTGTTTCCACAGTGCATTACTTCGCAGGTAGAAGCCCTCATTACCTCGCAGATACAGGAACCATTGGTTAGACTGAATCCGAAAACCCTGGAAGTTGTTCCCGGGCTGGCGCAGCGCTGGGACGTATCGGCCGATGGAAAAACAATCACGTTCCACCTTACCAAGGGCGCTCATTTTCAAGATGATAAATGTTATAAAAATGGGCAGGGACCTGAAATCACGAGTAAAGACGTGAAATATACACTTGAACTTTTGTCTTCCAAATCTGATCTCAACTATCAATTTGAAACCATTTTGAAAGACCGTTTGGTGGGTGCCAACGACATGTATAATGGGAAAGCCAAATCGGTATCCGGCATTCGCATTATCGACGACTATACCTTTTCGCTCGAATTGGTAAACCCAAGCCTGAGCTTCCTGAAATTGCTGGCAAATCCGGCGGCAGCGATTCTGAATGAAACGTCGGTAAAGGCCTACGGCAGGGACCTGAAAACGGGGGCCGGTCCGTTCCGTTTCGATCCTACATCGACGAAAGAGAAATTTGTACTTACCCGCAACCCCAACTATTATGCTACCGATAGCGCGGGCTACAGCCTGCCATACCTCGATACGGTGGTTATCAACATTCTGCCGATCGAAGATGGCCTTGCGCTATTCGAGAGTCAGAAAGTTGACCTTATCAATACTCTTCCCTCAATGCGTGTGAAAGAAATTGTTGAAAAAAACATCAGCGATTTTGCAAGCAAACCACCGCGTTATATTTTACAGCGCGAACCGGAGATGATCAGTCAATTTTACATTTTCAATACGAAGAATCCGCCGTTTGATAACGTGAAAGTTCGCCAGGCGCTAAATTACGCTGTTGACCGCGACCGCCTCGTGGATAACGTATTGATGGGGCAAGCCATTGGCTCGGCCATTTACGGCATCACCCCTAATACGTTTGTAGGGTACAACATCAAAAACATCCGCGGCTATTCGTTCGATCCTGAAAAAGCCCGCAAACTCCTGGCAGAAGCCGGCTACCCGAACGGTGCAGGTTTCCCGGAGATCAATGTATTGGTGAATTCTGGCAACTCGCGTAACAGCTCAGTGGCTGTGGAACTCCAGAAACAATTGAAACAACACCTCAACATCAACATCAATTTCGAATCTCTGCCGAACACGCAGAAATACGAATTGCAAATGCATGGTAAGAGTGCCATTTTCAGAGATGCCTGGGTTGCCGACTATTCGAGCCCTGAGTCGTTCCTGAGCCTGTTTGTGGGAGAGGCCGTTCCGGCAGATAACTATGCGATCAGCTTTCCGAATACCTCTCGCTATCAAAACGAAGCCTACGATGCTTATTTCAAAAAGGGTCGCAGCTTCAGCCAAAAAGACAGCAGCTATGCTTATTTCATGCGTGCCGAACAATTGTTGATAGACGATGCCGTGATCATTCCACTTTGGTATGAAGGATCGTACAGGCTTCTCACCAACCGGATCAGGAACCTGAATCTGAACGGCATGCGCTACTATGATCTTACTAAAGTGTATAAAGTAAATTAACTGAACCTTGCTCCGGTATTCGACCGAATACTGGAGTGAATCGCCCATGGCCGACTACTACTCCATACTCGGTATATCCAAAACCGCTAACGACATTGAGATCAAAGCAGCGTTCCGCAGACTGGCTAAGATCTACCATCCCGATAAAAATCCGAATAACCCGGACGCCAAGCAGGTTTTTGAAAGTGTATTGAAGGCCTATAATACCCTTATTCACCCGTCTTCGAGGCGCCGTTATGATTTGCGGGGAAGCGAGTCTTACACTCATATTTCGAAAACCCAGCACAACAAACGCAAAACCCAAAAAGAATGGAGTTTTACGGAAGAGGAAATGCAAAGGCGGCAGTACTATGAAAAATATTACAAGGCACGCCAACAAGCCCAAGCCCAGGCCAGGTCGCAAACACCGCCACCCAAAGCATATAGCGACTACAAATATGTATTATTTGCTACACCGCTTGCGGTCGGACTACTAATGGTAATCATCTCCTTGTTTACAAAAGCCCCTCGAACTGTACCACTCCCTCCAAAAAAAGAGGAGATAAAAATAGAGGAAACCGTTCCGGAAGCGGTGGTTTTGCCCGAGGGACAATTAGAAACAGGGAAAACGCCTTATTCGGGCTATTTTGGTGGTGTCCGCACATTCAGTTCCAATCATCGCCTTACGTTTCGTAACCCCGGCCCTTATGATGCCGTGGTAATACTTTTTGATAAAGCAAACGGGGCCTACCTGCAACATGCTTACATACAGGCATCCTATGCGTTGGAATTTAACCGGCTCCCCGACACGGGTATCTATTGGAAAAGCATGCTGGGAAAACACTGGAACGAAAATAAACTGATGGCTGATGAACAGGCAATCGGAGCATTTGATACCATTGTGCAATTTCAAAACCGGAAAAAAACGCCGGTAATGCTCAACGGTGTGGAAACAGATACAGTAAACCTCTCACTGGTTCAATCCGGTTCCAGGAAGTATATGGGCAGCGAAGCCGATTTTTTTGCGAGGTAGAAACCATGACCCGGAAGTTTGCAGAATTTAAAAAAGGAACCGTAACATTTACAGATACCGGCAAAGGCCGCGTGGTAGTGCTGCTTCACGGCTTTCTGGGCTCGGCCGACATCTGGGAAAAAACCATTGCTTCCCTTGCGCGCTCCTACCGCGTCATTGCCATTGACCTGCCCGGACACGGCGGTACCGACTGCTTCGGTTACATCCATACGATGGAGCTTAACGCCCGTTGTGTGAAAGCCGTAATGGATCATTTGCGCTTGAAAAAGTACGTGATGATCGGGCACAGCATGGGTGGCTATACAGCCCTTGCATTTGCCGATCTTTTTCCCGACAACCTTAAAGGACTTTGCCTCTATCACTCCAGCGCCTATGCCGACACTGAGGACAAAAAACGCGACCGTGCGCGGTCTGTAAAAGTGGTGAAGGCAAACCATCGCATATACACTTCGGAGGTGATCAAAAATTTGTTTGCCGATAAGAATAAAAAATACCTGAAACAAGAGATTGCCTTTGCGCAGAAAATCGCGGCAGGTGTTTCGAAACAATCGGTGATTGCGGCATTGGAAGGCATGAAAGACCGCCCGAACCGCGACCTTGTGCTTGCCATGGTGCAATACCCTGTGTTGATGGTAATTGGCGAACACGACAAAACCTTACCAGCGGCCCAGTTACTGGAACAGGCTGCGATGCTTAAAAACAAACACGTGCTTTACCTGGAACACGATGCGCACATGGGCTTTCTCGAAAGTCCTCTGGTGAGTAATACTGCCCTGAAAAAATTTCTACGCGCCTGCTTTCGCAGCACAACAACCTGATCGTGAACTAGTAAAAAAGAAACGCATGACGATAGAATTCTTACCCGCCCGGCAGCATGATCTGGAACGTATCGTTGCCACATACAATGGCACGATTGCATCCAGACTGGTAACGGCCGACCTTGAACCCGTAACAACAGAAAGCAAACAAACATGGTTCGACGCACACCATGCAAAGCGTCCGCTTTGGATCGTGCTATGCAATGGCAATTACGCCGGATGGATGAGTTTCAATTCTTTTTACGGAAGGCCCGCCTACGATGGCACGGTTGAAGTGAGTATTTACCTCGAGGAAAGTGCCAGGGGAAAAGGTCTTGGCAAACAATGCCTGCAGAAAGCCTTTGCCGAAGCGCCTGGCCTGCACATCAAAACACTGCTGGGTTTTATTTTCGATCACAACGAACCCAGCCTGAAACTTTTCTACGGCATGGGCTTCGAAAAGTGGGCACACCTCCCGAACATTGCAGACATGGGTGATACCGAGCGCGGGTTGATCATTTTAGGAAAACGCCTCGCTTAATCAGCAATGGGTTATAACTTGTTTCTCGACGATCTGCGCACTGTGAACATGGTGTATCCGCACGAACGGGAAAGCGATTTCATTGTGGTGCGCGACTACCACGCATTTAAAGAAATTATATCCCAAAAAGGGCTTCCTTCGTTCATCAGCTTCGATAACGACCTGGGCCTGGATTCGAACCAGGAATTGGCACCCGATGGTTATGCCTGCGCAAAATGGTTGGTTTACGAATCAGGCCTCGACCTACGCCAACTTACATTTCACGTTCACTCGGCAAATCCCGTTGCTAAAGTACAGATCGAGTCCTTGCTCAATAACTACATCCGTCACTTAAAAGGTTTGTAAAACCATCTTCTCAGCATCAAACCTTAGGGAGCATGCTTCCGGCAAACAGATGTTAGATCATGGTTTTGCTGTATGCCCATGGCACGATTCATTTCGGGGCGTCCGGGCGCGCTTTCTGCTGCAATCGTTTTGCCCGGCTTCGAGAACCTCAGTCAGCGGGCAAAACGGATTTCCGCGGCAATCGCTGACGCGGCGCGCTTCCATTTAATCTTTCTTATTCATTACCCCGTTCTGCACACGAATGGATTCTTCGTGCAAAAGTAAACAGATCTTTTCTACGAAAGCACGTGGAAGCCCTATCTTTTCGGCCCATTGAGAGCGCGTGCGCAGAATTTCCTGCCAGCGTTCGAGCTGAAAGATGGTGATGTCATGTTCCTTTTTATACACGCCCATCTGCTCCATCACTTTCATCCGCTTTTTCAAGACGTTCATCAACTCATCGTCGATCTCATCGACGATATTCCTGAATTGCTGAAGCTGGTCGTGGCATTCCGGATTTGGAGACACTTGCCTGTACACGAGGCTGTCGAGCAACTGTTTCAGGGCGTCGGGCGTGAGTTGCTGGGCAGCATCGCTCAACGCGACGCTGGGATTGATATGCGACTCGATCATGAGACCACTCATGCCAAGGTCGAGTGCTTTTTGGGCTACATGCGGAATCAGCTCGCGGTTACCACAAATATGACTCGGATCGCAGATAACAGGCAGCTGCGGCAACAGGGTTTTCAATTCGATAGCCAGTTCCCACAAAGGCTTGTTGCGATATTTACTTTTGCCGGGATAATGAAAGCCACGATGGATGGCTGCCAGCTTGGTAATTCCGGCATTGGAAATGCGTTCGATGGCTCCAAGCCACAACTGCAGGTCGGCATGCACCGGATTTTTTACCAGCACAGGAATATTCACGCCCTTCAACACATCAGCAATTTCCTGCACACTGAACGGGTTTACGGTAGTACGCGCTCCGATCCACAAGACATCCACCCCGTGCTTCAGAGCGAGTTCTGTATGATGTGCATTGGCCACTTCTACCGTGGTTTTGAGGCCAAACTGTTGCTGCACCTGGCGGAGCCATTGCAAGCCGGTTTCACCAACACCTTCAAATGAATTGGGTCTCGTACGAGGCTTCCAGATACCGGCTCTGAAAAGCCTTACCCGTGGTATGGCCGCTATTTCGCGTGCCGTTTGCAACACCTGTTCTTCCGTTTCGGCGCCGCAAGGTCCTGCAATAATGAGCGCTTCATTTTGGTCGGTGATCCATTGGTTGAGTGGGCTGATCGTCAATTGTAAAAATATTAAAGATTTAGAATGTAAATATAACAGTCTTTTCCCTGCATTGGTTCGCTACCGCATTTCAGGTATTGCGCCGGCGGCATAAAATTTTGAGTTTTACAGAGATGTGTAACGACTTTCATTTCAAGCATTCTTCCACGCCTCATGCCGATTGTCCCTTGCTGCCTTTCATCGAATGCAGCAAAAAGCACAAGGATTGCTGCCGAAAATTCAAGAAAGGCGACCGTTGCAAAAAGTGTCCGGGCAAGAAAAAATAAGCCCGTGGACTAATTTCCTCATTTAACAGCCGTTTTAACAATGCGCAGGCTGGCACTGGTTTTCGATCGTTTTTGCGTGTAAAATCATTCTACTATGAAAACGATTATTTTCTCCACATGCCTCACTGTTATCGCGTTATGCTCATGCAACAACCAGGCAAAACAGGAAGCCCTGATCCAGGAAACCAGGCAACATACGCTCGACTCGATTAACCAGGTACAAACCACAGCGCGTATTGAACAACTCAGGCAAGATTCTATTGCTCATGCCGAAAGGCAGCAGCGAGCCGTCGCATCCTCCGGCCAGGCTACATCGCCAACGGCCCCATCTTCCGAAGGTGAAAAGAAAAAAATGAGCAATACAACCAAAGGAGCCCTGATAGGAACGGGTGCGGGTATTGTTACAGGCGCCATTATCGGCGCTGCCACCAGTGACGATAAAGCCAAGGGTGCCGTGATTGGCGGAGCGATCGGAGGTGCCGTGGGTTCGGGAGCGGGCTATGGAACAGGTGCTGCCGTGGACAAAAAGAAGAAAAACGAAAAAGAATA
>DAIUED010000023.1:0-20537 GCA_036845295.1 Bacteroidota bacterium | reverse complement strand
ATTTTAATTTTAACGGCGTGCCTGTATCATTTTACTTCCGCAAAAAGAACAAAGACTGATGATCCGGTATAGACTGCTGCTTTCCTGCTTGCTTTTTGCGGCAGCGCTCCAGACCCAGCTACTCAATGGCACAGTGAAAGATAAAAACGGCGAAGGCATTGCCTTTGTCAATATCGGCATACCTGCCAAGGCTTTTGGTATCATCAGCGACGAAAAAGGAAATTTTGGTTTCAAACAAACCAGCGAACAAGACCTCGACACCATCCAGGTTTCCTGTATAGGCTACCAAACGCGTTACCTGAACTTTGCCGATTTCCGGAGGCTCTGCCTGGGGCAGCAGGCTATTGTCCTCAACGAAGCCGTTTACACCCTCGCCACAACCGTGGTAAGACCCAACCAATATGAGGTAAAAACACTCGGGGCAAAAAATGTAAATGACCTGGAATGCATTGTTCTTGAAAAATTCACATCGAAAGACACCGCTGCCGAACGCATTGCCCGGGAAAAAGGACTGGGAGCGAAGTCGGTAGGCATCGAGATCGGCAACAAATTCAGCATTAAACAAGGTCATCAAACCTTCGTGGACAAGATCAGTTTCAAAACCTGCGTTGGCCCTAACGACACGGATATTTACCGCGTAAACATCTACGTGGAAGACGAAACCGTAAAACGCATTCTCACGCCGATAGGCGTGGTGAAGGTGGTGAACAACGTCAATGTCCTGAAAGAGGGCATCGTTATTAAAACCACCGGCAAACCGGAAGTGCATACCATCGATGTGTCGAACCAGAACATTGAAGTATTCGACGATTTCATTGTGGCGCTCGAATGCATTTATGCGTCGGATACAACCATGCAAATTGGTGCAGAAGCCTCGCTATTCGGATCGACGGATCTGTTGTTTAGGGCCAGTGTCATGAGCGAATGGGTAAAAGTACCACTCGTTAACCTTGGCTTTATCAGTGCCACCGTGACCTACGATCGCAAAAAAACCAGGAAGCAGTAACCTGGATCTCCGCCCGCCCCGACAATTCGCGGCAAACGCATCCGCCTAAAACAGGATCCGTCACAACATGTAACTAAAGATGTAGCCCGGCGTTATACATCCAAACGACTGTGCCATGCTTACCAAACTCTACACGAACCTGTTCGCAGCCATGCTCTGGACCAACCTGGCCCTTGCAGGAGACACACTTCGCGAAAAACCGGTGAAGCCGGTAGCACCTTGCAACGCTTTTGCAAAAGAACACATTGGAGGCCGGCGTCAGGTTCCATATACTTATTTGCGCGAAGGCGATGTGATGTGGGAAAAACGGGTGTGGCGCGAAATCGATATGCGGGAGAAACAAAACCAACCATTTTATTACCCGCTCGAATGGAATGCCTGCCGCACATCGCTCATCCAAACACTTGCCAAACACATCCTTAGCGAGGATATCATTGCTTTCAAGGACGAGGAATTTATGATTCCATACTCGCCTGCCGAAGCGCGGGCCAGGCTCATCAGAACTGATACTGTAGAACAGGTCGATTATGATCCTTACGGCAATGAACTGCCACCAACCCGTGTTGCCTTCAGCGATTCGACAAGCATTTACGCACGTGTATTGAAATTTGTAGTAAAGGAGGACTGGTTCTTCGACCGCCAACGCTCGGTACTCGACGTGCGCATTGTTGGCATTGCTGCCATGGAATACAATGAAGAGCGCGATTACTACCGGGAACTTTTCTGGGTGTATTTTCCGGCATGCCGGCCGTATTTTGCAGCGTCGGACATTTACAACTTCAAAAACGATGCGGAACGACGTAGTTTAGACGACGTATTTTGGAAACGGCAATTTGCCAGCCACATCGTTAAAGAATCGAACGTGGCCGACCGCAGCATCGCCGATTATCAAAAAGGCATTGATGCATTGGTGGAAGCTGAAAACATCCGGCTCGACATTGCCAAATTCGAACACGATCTGTGGGAACACTAACCGACACAACTTATCTGTTTTAAGGTGTCTAAAAAAGCCCCGTTGTGAATTCACAACGGGGCTGTCAGGGATTGCCGATTTATGCAGTGATTCCTTATTTTCCGCCAGACATGGCTTTCAATTCGTCCATGGTTATTACTTTATAACCGTCGGTTGACAATACCAATTTCGAATCCGGAACAGGCTCGGTAGACACTTCTTTTGCCACCATTTTAATGGTCATTGGCCCCATGGTTGTTGTATATTCGAACGGAATTCCTTTCAATCCTTTCATGAAGTTCTGGCCTTTGCCTTTTCCTTCTTTATTTGGGTTTTCGAATTTATCACAATACCAAACTTCTAATTTATTTTCTTTTTTGTCTTTATCTACCATCGTTACAATAGCCTTTTTGCACTCGTACCCGGCTATCATTTTTGTTTCATTAATTAACTCTACTTTTGGGTCAGCGGGCTTGTCCTTCATTTTAGCCTCTTCTTTTTCCATTTCCGCTTTTGTTTGCTTTACCGCAAACTTATTTCCCATTTGATCCATCAACATGGTCATACCAGCTTCGTCAACGCTTACCTGCTGAGTAAACATCATCGAATTGACCTCTATCAACGATTTCCCATTTTTAAACGTCGTGCGGGTTTCCATATCACCCATCATGGCAGCCTGCTCTGGCGGAAGCCCCTCGATTTTCATATCATATAGAATGGAACCTTCCTTAATTTGCGCGTTGAGCGACACAACAGAAAGGGTGGCTAATGCCAGCGATAAAAATGTACGTTTCATGTTCATGGTTTTTATTGTAGTTTGATCTGTTTTCCAAATAATAGCATTCGGCATGCCAAAATAAAAAAATAAACCATAAGATCCGTAAAAAAATGCTAAACGGTAATAATAGCGCTAAGCGGAAATTTATTTTTGAAAATCGGCAAAAATCTGCTCCATTTCCTGGCGGCTCACAATCTTGTAATAGGAAGGCACTTTAAAAGTCTCGTCTGCCACCACTTCTTTTTTAACGGCAGTTGCGGTAAAACACATCTCCAAGCCGAGCTTCTTCAGCCGGTATTGCATCAGCATACCTTTAATAGATCTGTATGGCGACAGGAAATTTATGCTATCCGAGCCAAGCTCAGTGGTATAATAAATATCGAAACTTACCGCCGGATCGTGCACCATCGTTACCTTTACTTTTTTGCAGGCATAGCCGGCAATTTTCTTTACTTCTTTGCTTTCCTCGAACTTCAGTTCATAGTCTTTATTTTCTACTGCCAGCTCTTGTTCCTGCTGAATACAGGCATTTTTAATGTCCATGAGCTTCACCATTTGTGTCAGTGTTCCCTTTGAAGGATCGCTGATGAACATCGTATTAAAAATACCCATTGTGCTCATTTCGAGCTCAAACTTGTTGTCCTTGAATTTTACGGTCGCCGAACTTGGCGCCAGTCCAGCCATTGGATGCGACTCATCTACAACCGAGGCATTATACTCGATGACGCCTTCTGTAAGAGCATTTTCCGTTTTCTTGCCTTCTTTACACGACACCGTTACCCACAGCATGGCTACTGATATCAACGAAAGTATGGCGTTTCCTGATCTCAAAAGGGGTGAGTAATGAGTCGAAAGATAAGCATTTGGATCAATCCGGCAAATTAATACCCCAAAATTTTCAACATCGACTTATAACTTTGCTCTTTGGCAAACAACTTCGTTGTGAGCTTCCCATCTTCGTCGCGATCAATGAGTACATGTTTTGGTGCCGGCACTAGGCAATGCTGCGTACCTCCGTACCCGCTTAATGCTTCCTGATAGGCTCCGGTATGAAAAAAGCCAATGTACAATGGCTGCTTATCGCCTTTCTCGATGCGCGGCAAAAATACCTGGTTGGTATGTGCCTCGCTATTGTAGTAATCCATACTGTCGCAGGTAAGGCCGCCCAGGTTGACAGGCACATACGGCTTTTCCCAATTGTTTACAGCCAATAGTATAAAGCGTTGGTTGATGCCCCAGGTATCCGGCAAGGTCGTAATGAAAGAACTGTCGATCATGTACCACTGCTCCCTGTCGTTCTGCTGTTTCTGGTCGATGATGGAATACAAGGTTGCTCCGCTTTCGGCCACGGTAAACGACCCGAACTCAGTAAAAATGTTGGGTTCGTCGATCTCGTGTTGCACGCAAAAGGTTTTTACCTGCGACACTATCTCCTCCACCATGTATTCATAGTTGTAATCAAAGCTCAACGAAGTGCGTATTGGCATACCACCACCAATGTTCAATGAATCAAGCGTTGGACAGATCTTTTTTAGTTCGCGGTATATATTCAGACACTTGTTCAGCTCGGTCCAATAGTAAATGGTATCCTTAATCCCGTTATTAATGAAAAAATGCAGGAGTTTTAGCTCAAACTTGGGGTTGTTCTGAATTTTTTGCTTGTACAGATCAACGATATCTGTGTAGCGGACGCCCAAACGGGAAGAGTAAAAGGCAAAAGAAGGCTCTTCCTCCGTACTGATCCGGATGCCGAGTTTGCACTTGGGTATCTTCACGTTCTTTTTATAATACTCAAACTCATCCAGGTGGTCTAAAACCGGGATTACATTAAATCCATCGTTCAGCAACTCGGAGATGTACTGCTTATAGTTGGTTTTCTTATACCCATTACATATAATATAGGTATCTTTCGTGATCTTTTTCTTCTTGTATTGCTCTTTGATGATCTGGATATCGTAGGCCGAAGACGTCTCGATATGCACATCGTTCTTCAATACTTCATCGAGTACAAACGAAAAGTGCGAACTCTTGGTGCAATAACAATAAACATATTTACCCTTATAGTCGGCTTTAGCCATTGCTACGTTAAACATGCGCTTAGCTTTCTGTATCTGCGACGATATTTTTGGTAAATACGTGATTTTCAAAGGTGTACCATATTGTTTAATGATATCCATCAAAGGAATATCGTTAAAATAAAGCTCATCGTCCACCACTTCAAACGATTCCTGCGGAAAGTCGAAGGTTTGCTCAATCAGGTTCTTGTATTTATTTTCCATTGCAACAAATGTAAGTCACCTACATCATACCACAAAGTATCTATGTAAGTAATTTGGATTTTGAATTAAAAATCATGCTTCAGTAAAGTTTTCTTAACAAAATTGCTGCCAGTGGGTCACGAGCTCAACCAATTCAGGATCTTATCGGCTATTTCCGGCACCCATTCCGCCCAGTGCAGGGAAAGGCGGAATGCCGGGCTGCTGCTGGCTCCGCTTCGCTGCGGTTTTGCCGGGCGAAAAAGCAAATCGCCCGGAAAGAACCAGGCCTTCCACATCTCTGGCGCAAGCCTACATCTTTCATCAACCAGCAAATCATTTCCCGGTGATGCGAGCAGGAACTTTTAAAACTTTAGCACTTCTCTTCAAGAGAATTTTCACAAAAACTGTATTTTTGCCGCATGATTCAACGCAAACAAAGTCTTTTCCTGCTCGCTGTAGCGATTATTGCCATTCTCTTATTTTTGATGCCGTTCCTTACTATAGACGTTGGCGGAGAGAGTTACGGGTTAACGCTACTTGGAGGGTTCAAATACGGGGAATTGATTAGCGCCCAGATCTATATTCCGTTTATGCTGAACGTAATCGTGTTGCTTGGCTCCATTCTCACCATTTTTCAATTCAAGAAGCGGGTATTGCAATACAAGCTCGCCAATCTGGTAGCTTTACTCAGTGTATTTACCACCGGCATGTTCTTCCTGCTTAATTTTTTCAAAGAGCCATCGGTGCTTGTTCATTTTGCTCCCGGAGCCTTTTTTCCGTTATTGGGTGCTGTTCTGGCGTTCCTGGCCGGGCATTACATCAAAAAAGACGAACAGCTCGTACGCAGTGCCGACCGTTTACGCTAACTTATTAACCCATGATTTAGCGTTCCCATCAAAAATAAGCCGTTTGGGCTGGTCCCCTGCACTTTTTATCCACAGCCGGCTTTCAATTCTTTATCTACCTGATAAATAGGGTTTTTTAGTCGAAAAAGGGCTGTTTTGGAGAAAAAAACCTCAATTTCTGTCGATTTTCTAAAAAAGTGGTACTTTTGTTCCACTAACTAAAATTCACACACATGAAATTAACTGAAATTCAAGACTTAATTAAATTTGTTTCCAAGAGCGGTGTCAATGAGGTGGAACTGGAGACAAAAGAAGTTAAAATAGTGATCAGGACAGGCAAGCAGCAAGCTGCGCCTGCCGTTGTTTACCAGGCTGCTCCGGCGCAAATCACTACCGCTCCGGCCCAGGTAACTGCCGCACCAGCTGTTACGGCTGCTCCGGCGCAACAAACAGCAGCACCGGCAACCACTGCTACGCCGGCCAACGACGAATCGAAATACGTCACCATTAAATCGCCAATGATCGGCACTTTTTACCGCTCTGCGTCGCCTGAAAAACCACCGTTTGTAAACGTTGGCGACGATATCGAGGTAGGCAAACCTGTTTGCATCATCGAAGCCATGAAACTCTTCAATGAAATTGAAAGCGAAGTAAGAGGCAAAATCGTGAAAGTGCTGGTAAATGATGCGACGCCTGTAGAATACGATCAGCCTTTATTCCTGGTTGATCCGGCTTAATTGTTTAATGTTCAACGTTTCGCGTAAGGATTCGGCTTTGTGCCTATTCCTGCACGCCAAACCTCTAAACCCACAAACATGTTTAAAAAGATATTAATTGCCAACCGTGGCGAAATTGCCCTGCGCGTTATCAGAACCTGCAAGGAGATGGGAATAAAAACGGTAGCCGTGTATTCTACTGCCGACAAAGATTCCCTTCACGTAAAATTTGCCGACGAAGCCGTTTGCATTGGCCCGCCGCCAAGCAAAGATAGTTACCTGAGCATGTCGAACATCATTGCGGCTGCCGAAATTACCAATGCCGACGCCATCCATCCTGGCTACGGCTTTCTAAGCGAAAACGCCAAGTTTTCAGAAATATGCCGCCAAAACAAGATCAAATTTATCGGTGCTTCGCCCGAAATGATCAACCAAATGGGTGACAAGAGCAATGCCAAAGCGACCATGATCAAAAATGGTGTGCCTTGTGTTCCTGGCTCCGACGGCCTGCTGGCGAGTGCCGAAGAAGGTATGAAACTGGCCAAAGAGATCAAGTACCCGGTTATTATTAAAGCCACTGCCGGCGGCGGTGGAAAGGGTATGCGTATCATCTGGAAAGAAGAAGATTTTCAAAACGCGTGGGATAGCGCTGTGCATGAAGCCACGGCTGCATTCGGCAACGGCGCCATGTACATGGAGAAATACATTGAAGAGCCTCGTCACATCGAGATTCAGATCGTAGGCGACCAATATGGCAAAGCCTGTCACCTGAGCGAACGTGATTGCTCCGTTCAGCGCCGCCATCAGAAACTGGTGGAAGAAACACCTTCACCATTCATGACTCCTGAATTGCGCGAAGCCATGGGCGATGCTGCTGTAAAAGCCGCTCTGGCCATCGCCTACGAAGGTGTTGGTACTATTGAGTTCCTCGTGGACAAGCACCGCAATTTCTATTTCATGGAAATGAATACGCGTATTCAGGTAGAGCATCCCATCACCGAGGAAGTGATCAACTACGACCTCATCCGTGAGCAAATCCTGGTAGCAGCTGGCGTTCCTATTTCGGGCAAAAATTACTACCCGCAACTGCATGCCATCGAGTGCCGCATCAATGCCGAAGATCCGTTCAAGAACTTCACACCGTCGCCAGGAGTGATCACAACGTTGCACACGCCGGGCGGCCATGGTATTCGTGTCGATTCGCATGTGTACAGTGGTTACCGTATTCCACCTAACTACGACAGCATGGTTGGCAAACTCATTACCGTGGCGCAAACGCGCGAGGAGGCCATTGCCAAGATGCACCGCGCACTTAGCGAATATGTGGTGGAAGGCGTAAAAACCACCATTCCATTCCATATTAAACTGATGCAAAACGAAGACTTTAAAGCGGGCAACTACACAACCAAGTTCATGGAAACCTGGGATTACGTGAACGCATAATAAGCTTTTGCCAACCGAAACCTCTCCCTCACCGGAGAGGTTTTTTTATGGAAAAGATACGTTTTACACAGCTGTACCGTTTTTAAATACCGCTAAAAAGGCCTTAATTTTATGAAGAAAGTCATTATCGCCACTATGCTGCTGCTATACGGCATATCTGCAGCGGCACAGGCGCCGGATATTGTGATAAATGGCGTAGCAGCCGACGACAATTGCATGTATATCCGCACGGTACATGGCAGCCTCGACACCATGCAAGGCAAATGGGTAGGCATTTACCACGCCGAAATCGTAGGCGACTGTCTCGAGCTAAGCATTATGTATGGCGGCTGTAAAGCCGAGATGGAATTCGTAACCGATAATACGGTGATAACAACCCAATCGTACACCATGCGTTTTTTGCTCAAATACCTCATCAATGCTGATAATCCATGCAAAGATACTCAGAGAACGAAATTGCGCTTTGACTTGCTTCCTTATAAGAACTTACGGCCTGGCGGCGTACTTTACCTTTCCTTTATTGGCTCGCCACTGAAGGTGGGCTACAGGCAAATGCAATAGCGTTACATCCGTTCCAAAAAAAATCCCGTTACAACTGTGTAACGGGATCTTTTTTTGAGGCAACAAAACTAGCGGATCAAGGTCACATGGCCTACGTACTCGTGATTCTTGCCAAGTACGTCGCGCACCTTGATTTTATAGACAAATACTTCCTGTTTCACTTCCTGCGATTTACCCTGGCGCTTGCCATCCCAACCCTTGGCAATATCATCGCTGTAATAAATCATCTCGCCCCAGCGGTCGAAGATCCACATATCGTATTTTTCGATACCGATACCTGTACCGCTGAAATAATCATTGATACCGTCAGTACTGAAAGGAGTAAAAGCATTTGGCACATAGAAGGCAAACTCAGGTCCTATTTCGATTGGCACCTGGGCAGTATCGCTACAACCGTATTGGTTTACCACAATCAGGTTCGTATAATACGTGCGGGCAGTTTCGCTGAGGTAAACGTGTGATGGATTTACATTTACCGAATCGGTTTTGTAGCCGCCATCTCCAAAAGTCCAGTACCACTTGGTATAATTCTGTGAGTAGTTGTTAAAGTACTCGAGCGGTGTTACCACATTGCCCGGATCCGGGTTGATCTCATAAGCGGCCGTAGGGATAGGGAATACAGTGATCATCGATTTATACTCTTTAAAGGCTGTACATCCGCTATCGGTGTTCACTACCAGTTTCACGTCGTAGAACTTAAGCTGGCTGCCAGTGGTGTTGCCGTAACAATTCGATTGATTGGCTGCTGTTGAGGCAGACACAGGATCGCTGTTATCGCCAAAGGTCCAGGTCCAGTTAGTGATTTTTGCAGGGCCGGTTACCGAAGAACCATCTGTAAAGGTTACGCAATGGGTGCTGCAACCGTCTGGATCGTCCACGGTAAAATCAGGTTTCGGAATATAGTTCACATACGGATAGGCTTTTACCGTATCGCGGCATTGGCCCGGGTTCGATACCGTTATCAAGCCTACCGTTTGCTGTCCGGCGGCCGGGTAAATGAAATTCGATACCTGCCCGGTGCCTTCCACCGTTGCCAGGTTATTGTTGTAGTCCCAGTACCAGTCGGTAACCGTGCCACTGTTGGCTTGAGATACGGCCGTAAACGTTACCGCCGATCCGTCGCAGGCATTTTTATACACGATGTTCACATGCGGTTTGTTGTACACTTCCACTTGTTTCACCACTTGTTTTACGCAACCCTGGTTAGAGGTCACCGTGAGTGTTACATTGTATTGGGCTGGTGTGTTATAGGTGTGGGATGTCGTCGTTCCGGTAGCAGTAGCACCATCGCCATAAGCCCAGGCATAATTGGTATTGGTTCCTACCGCAATGGTAGAGCCGGAAGCATCAAAGCTATTTGGTTGCGCATTGATGCAATTGTTCACGAAGGTGAAGTCCGGCACCGGATTTGGATTGACGTAAGCTGTCAGTACCGTCGTGGTGTTCGAACAGGTAAGTCCCGGAATTGGTGTAGTAGCAACAGTATAGCTCACCGTATTCAATCCGTAATTAGGAAATACGTGGTTCGGGTTAGGCACTCCGCTAACATCGATGGTGCCGTTGCTCGAAAAATCCCAGAAGAAGCTATTGACAACGTTGCCATTGCCATTGCTGGCGTCAGTAAATTGCGTTGGCATACCATGGCAAACCACATTAGAAGTAAAGGATGCTGTTGGCGTTGCATACACATTTACTGGTTTTACAATAAAGTCAACGCAGTTGTGTGTGGATGTAGCCGTCAATGTTACGTTAAATACGGCATTACCATTCGTTCCTAATGTGTAGCTATGTACAGGATTTGCAACATTCGAGTTCGGAGAACCATCATCGAAAACCCAATTATAAGATGGTGTGCCGCCCACGTTGGCATTTGTAGTAATATTGGTATTGTTGGTAAACGTGGTTGCTGCTCCGTGACAAACATTATCAGGAGAGAAATTAGGAATAGTATGCCCCCAAACATCTACGGCTACCGTTACTGTATTTACACAACCGTTACTTGATGTTACGCCAAGCGACGCCGTATAAGTCCCCGAGGCCGGATAAGTAAAGCCAGGATTCTGGGTTGTGTTATCAACGATTCCATCATTGGTAAAGTCCCAGTTCCAGGAACTGATGGTTCCGGTACCTGTTGTTGACTGGTCGGTAAAAGCCGTTTGTGTAGCCTGACACACCGCAGTAGCAGAGAAGTTGGCAACCGGGGTCGGGTGAACGGTTACCGTTCTGGTAATGCTCGCCGTACAGGTTGTATTGGCCGTGATGTTAAGCGTAATGGTTTTGACACCACTGCTGCTGTAACTCAGGCCTGCTGGGTTTGCACTGGTAGCGGTTACTGATGAGGCGCCAGCGCCAAAACTCCAGTTATACTGGCTGATATTGTCGGGATTAGGCACACTGGATGTATTGTTGAGCACGACCCCTGCCCCTACACAGGCGTTTACAGGCGTGAACGTGGCGGTTGGCAAGGTATTCACCCTTACTGCCACCGTAGCACTGTCGCGGCAACCATTTGGTGTAGTAGCCCTCAGTTCAGCAGTATAGGTGCCGGCCGCTGCATACGTATTTGTCGGCGACTGGGTGGTGTTGTCCACCGTACCGTTGTTGTCGAAATCCCAGGCCCAGGTGAGAGCCGCGGCTGGCGTCACGGCAGAGCTGTTTGTAAAGGTAGATGTCGATCCCGAACAGACGGGTGCCGCACTGAAGCTAATGGCCGGTTTCGGGTAAATGGTGATCGGTTTACTGATCGAATCCTTACACAATCCGGCGTCTGTAACAACCAATTTCACGGTGTATGTGTTAGGTCCGCCATAAGTATGCGTTGGGTTGATCCCCATGCCTGCACTGGTATTGTCTCCCCAATTCCATACCTGCGACACAAGACCCGTACCGGTACTGGTACTTGTAAAAGTCGAAACCACACCCACGCAATTATTAGTAAGGCTAAAATTCGCCACCGGCCGTGGAGAAACGGTAATTGTTTTGGTAATACTGTCGAGGCAACCATTGCTCACTTTCAGTTTCACTGTTTTGGTGCCCGTGGTAGCATACGTATGGGTTTCATTCGGATTTCCGTTCGGGGTACTGTTGCCATCGCCCCAACTCCAGGTGTAACTGTTAATGGCAGGGCCTGTTCCATTGGTCGATGTACTTTGGAACGGGACTGAAAATGTTGTTTGACAAGGTGCCGCCGTATAGGTAAAATCGGCAATAGGTGCAGAAATGATCGCAAAATTAGAATACAATACCGGAGAGGAGCAACTTGCGCCAGCCATACCGAGCGTCACAGAATACGTTCCCGAAGAGCTAACGTTTACACAGCGTCCGGTTTGGCCGGTTACTCCCGGACCGCTCCAGTTATAAGAGGTAAAACCGGTTGGTGCGCAAAGTGTATTCGTGCCGGCAGAACAAATGAAGTTATTAGTAGAGCCTACGGCAATGTTATTGTTATTGAGAATCAAGCTCATGGGCTGACAAGAGCAATCCACATAAGCCCACCCGGCATGTCCGCTGGCTGAGCAGTCGGATGCAATAAATTCAATGGTAACACACTGGCCGATATACGACGAAAGATCAAAAGACCGGGTCGTCCAGTTCTTCCATTTATAAGAGCCCGATGTCACGAAAGTAGGATCGCCACTGAGGCAAGAGGAGCTGCTGTTTACGACGTTATAAGCCCCACAGGGAATAGGATTTCCGCCGCAATCCGTAAACGCAATGTTAAAATAAGGCTGGCTCACGCAATTGTGCCCGGCATCTTCGAGTACCACCGCAAAATTATACACGAATACAGAATTGGCCGGAGTAACCGTGAACGACTGGCTTGCCATAACTGCGTAACCACCGACAGTGGCGCCGTCACCTATTTTCAGGGCAAAATTTCCGCCTCCTGCCGGCACACGCTGTAAAGCCCCGATCGTCGGATCGGTTCCTGGTGTCACAACCGAAAACCTCGTGGTGGCAGCAGGACAACAGCCGGCATGAGTTACCGAATTGGAATTTGTCCCCTGGGTTATTGTCCAACCGGTGGTATTACCGGTTTCAAAATCCACATTCGTACACGGTGCCTGAACCGATGGGAGCGTTGGTGCCCCGGCCGGACGGCCCTGGCTGGCATTATAGGCTGCAGCATCAAGGCCGTATTTAATATTAATGTATTTGCGCTTAGCTATCGATAACTGGATTTTTTGTTCCCAGTCTGGGCCACCACCCAACGCTGCCTGCTGACGGGCCGCCATTTCATTAAACCCTGCAATAGAATCCTGATCGAAAACGTGCTGAAACGAATTCAATTTAACCGCAATCAAGGAATCCTGGTTGTGGGTATGCTGATGGCTTTGGGCAGCAACAATTCCAAAATTGGCAAATGCTAAAAGCGTCAGGGCGGATTTGTATAAAGTTTTCATAAACAGTGGTTTTGGTAGTGGCACAAGATTAAAAAGATCGTGTTATACAATTTTATCCAAAAAATCTCCATGTTTATAAATTTACACTAAGGAATTGTAAGTGTTAAATAACTGAAACCAACAATTCACCACCCTGGGGAATTTTGTCCACAAAAAAGACCTCTTCACCGGCACATTTAAGATTACCATAATAGAGATAATTTTCAGTCATTAAAACTTGATTTTAACAACTAAAACTAATCTAAAAACAAAAAACGCGCCTTTTCTACGGAAAAAGCGCGTTTTAGGTTATTAACTTTTTTCTAACAATTAAGAGGCGTGTTGCGGTTTTTACGCTATTGCTTCTTAGTAATCGCTTACCTCAGCAAGGTGACATGACCGACATATTGGTGGTCTTTGCCCAACACGTCTTTCAACTTCACTTTCCATACATACACTTCCTGCTTCACTTCATTTGGACGCCCCTGGCGTTTTCCATCCCATCCTTTAGCCAGGTCGTTGGTATGAAAGATCATTTCACCCCAGCGGTCAAAGATCCACATGTCGTAGGTAACAATACCGATACCTTTGCCGCCGAATGTATCATTGATGTTATCCGAATTAACGGGTGTAAATGCATTCGGAATGTAAAATGTAAATTCAGGCCCAATTTCAATCGGCACCATCGCCGTGTCGCTACAGCCATACTGGTTCATCACAATCAGGCTGGTGTAGTAAGTTTGAGCCGTTTCGCTGGTGTACACGTGAGTCGGATCAACATTCACCGAATCGGTTTTATAGCCACCATCGCCAAACGTCCAATACCAGCGGGTATAATCCTGCGAATGGTTCGTAAAATACTCCAACGGCGTAACCACATTTCCCGGATCAGGATTGATCTCATAGGCGGCTATCGGCGTTGGATACACGGTAATGTAGCTTTTTTTATGGAGCGAGTCTGAACAGCCCTTATCCGTGGTTACTACCAATGTAATGTCATAATTTTTAACCTGGTCGCTGGTTGTATTATTATAACAATGCGATTGGCCGGCATTGGTTGCAGAGTGCACCACCGTGCCATCTCCAAGTATCCATTTCCAGTCCACGATCTGAGCTGGCGGCGTTACTGCGGCCGTCTGGTCCGTAAACGTCACACAATGCACCGGACAGCCAGCCGGCTTATCTACCGTGAATAGGGCCTTGGGATTGTAATCGACATAAACCGGCACCCGTAATGTATCGCGGCACTGCCCTGGATTCGATATTGTTACCAGGCCAACCGTATGGCTGCCCGCCGACGGGAACACGTAGCTGGTAGCCGATTGCCCACTCGCTTCAATGGTACTGATCACGTTGTTATAATCCCAATACCAATCGGTTACTGTGCCGCTACCGGTTTGTTCTGTGGCGGTAAAATGCACAGCGTTGCCATCGCAGGCAGCAGTACTCGAAATACTCATGATCGGTTTTCGATACACTTCTACTTGTTTAACCACATTCTTCACACAGCCCTTGTTGGATGTAACCGTAAGCGTCACGTTATATACCGAAGGCGTTCCGTAACTGTGTGAGCTAAGCGTACCGGTACCCACGGAACCATCGCCATACGCCCAGGCGTAAGCTGTATTGGAGCCTACCGCGATCATCGTTGCAGATGCATCGAAGGTGTTAGGCTGTGCATTGATACAGTTATTAACGAACGTAAAATCAGGTACAGGTACCGGATCAACATAAACAGTGATTGTATTTGTTGAGTTAGAGCAAGTAAGGCCGGCTACCGGTGTGGTTGATACAGTATAACTTACCAAATTTGTACCATAGGCCGGAAATACATGATTCACGACTGGCACACCCGTTGCATCAATCGTTCCATCGCTTAAAAAATCCCATTGGTAACCTGTAAGTACGTTGCCATTCCCATTGCTGGCGTCAGAAAGCTGTGTCGCTGCACCGAGGCATACCGTGTTCGATGTGAAAGCCGCAGTTGGAATAGCATACACATTTACCTGTTTTACCACCTGATCAACACAATTATGAACAGATGTAGCAGTCAGCGTTACGTTATATACAGCGTTGCCGTTGGCCCCCAGCGTATAAGAATGCACAGGATTCGTAACACTGGCGACTGGCGTTCCATCAGCAAAATCCCAGCTATACGTTGGTGTTCCGCCAGTGTTAGCATTAAGTGTGGTGTTTGTCAGGTTCGTAAAAGTCGTTGCGGTGCCGTAGCAAACATTATCAGGTGAAAAATTTGGAACCGTATGCCCCCACACATTTACCGGAAGGGTAAACGTATTGGTGCAACCCGCCGACGACGTCACCAGCAAGGAGGTAGTAAATGTTCCTGAAGCCGGATAGGTGAAGCCTGGGTTTTGTGTGAGGTTATCCGGCGTGCCGTCACTGGTGAAATCCCAGCTCCATGCACTGATACTTCCTGTACCGGTTGTGGACAGATCGGTAAACGCTGTCTGAGTGCCCTGGCAAACGGCAGTAGCACTGAAGTTCGCGACCGGTGAAGGATATACTGTCAGTGTTTTGGTGATACTCGCCGTGCAGGTTGTATTAGCCGTTACATCGAGCGTAATGGTTTTGGTGCCCGCGCTGGCGTAGCTAAGCGAGGCGGGGTATTGATTGGTACTGGATGCTGGACTTGCTCCGGCACCGAATGTCCAGTTATATTGGCTGATGTTATCAGGATTAGGCACACTCGACGTATTGTTAAGCACAACATTATTTCCCACGCAAGCGTTAACAGGGGTGAAAGTAGCAGTTGGCAGTGTATTTACTCTAACGGCAATTGTCGAACTGTCGCGGCAACCGTTGGTGCTCGTTGCTTTGAGTTCTACCGTGTAGGTACCAGCTGTCGCGTAACTATTTGAGGGTGCCTGTGTGGTGTTATCGGTGGTACCGTTATTATCGAAGTCCCAGGCCCAGGTAAGTGCCGATACGGGCGTTATGCTGCTGGTATTTACAAAGTTGACGGCATTACCGATGCAAACCGGGCTGGCGGTAAAACTGATGACCGGTTTCGGAAAGATGGTAATGGGTTTGCTGATAGAATCTTTACATAACCCCGCATCTGTAACAACCAATTTCACCGTATAAGTGCCGGGTCCGCCATAAGTATGACCCGGCGCAGCGCCACTTCCCGCAGCAGTATTATCTCCCCAATTCCAGACCTGCGACACAAGCGATACACTCGGCGTGCTGGTACTTGTAAAATTAGAGACCGTACCCACGCAAGCATTTGCCAGGTTAAAATTGGCGGTCGGTTTTGGAGTAACGGTAATGGTTTTACTAATACTATCTACGCAGCCCCCATTCGAAATTTTCAATTCAACGGTTTTGGTTCCTGCTGTAGTAAAGGTATGCGTTTCCGAGGCTGCTGAGCCAGGAGCCGTGCCGTCGCCCCAATCCCATACATAGCCGGTAATGGTCGGCCCGCCGTTTTGGGAGGATGTGCTTTGAAACGGCACTGAAAAAGTGGTTTGGCAAGGCGTTGTTGTAAAGTTAAAATTGGCGATCGGTTTCGGCACGATAGAGAAACTCGAATACAGGATGGGATTGTTGCAACTGGTACCTTGCATGGCTAGCGATACCGAATAGGTTCCGGTGGCATTGGCGCTGATGCATTGGGTGGTTTGCCCGGTTACGCCTGGCCCCGTCCACGTATAGCCCGTAAAACCCGGTGGCGCACACAAGGTGTTGTTGCCAATAGCACACATGGAGCTGTTGGTTTGCCCTACCGGAATATCAAACCCATTGAGGTTCAGGGTCATGGGCTGACACGATGCATCTATATAACAATACCCTGGATGCGCTCCCTGAGAAGCCACACAACCGCCTACCGTAAACTCGATATTCACACACTGCCCGATATAAGCACTAAGATCGAATGAACGCGTTTGCCAGGGCTTGTAACTCCACACGCCGGAACTAATGAAAGTTGGGTCGCCACTTGAACAGGCCGACCCACTTTGTGCCACCTGGTACTGCGCGCAAGGAATTACCACGTTGTTACACGTTTCGAACTTGATATTAAAGAAAGGTTGATCTGCACAGGCATGCCCACCATCTTGCAGCACGACTGCGTATTTATAGACAAATACGGAGTTGGCAGCGGTTACTGTAAAGGTCTGACTTAAGCGATAGGCCATCCCACCAAGGCCAGTTTGCCCCAGCCGGCAGGCGAAATTGCCACCACCCGGTGGCACGGTTGGCAGGGCGGGTACGTTGGGGTCGGTTCCTGGCCCAACGATTACTGCCTGACCCGTTGCTGCACCACAGCAACCAGCCATGGTTTGCGAATTGTTGTTAGGCCCTTCGAGAGCCGTCCAACCAGCCAATGTGCCTGTTTCGAAACCCGGATTGGTGCAGGGCGCCTGCACGCCCGGATTGGCCGGAGGCGCTGGTCGGAGGCCATATTTAGTGTCGATAAAATTACGCTCCAGCACGGCGACATAGCGTTTTTGCTGCCAGGCTTCGGGTGCATAGCGGCGGGCCTCTTTCCATGCCGACTCGGTATCGAATCCGCTAATGGAATCCGGATCGTTATCGAATTTCAGGAAAAAAGGATCGATTTGTTCATGGTTTATACCATGATGCAAGTGATGCTGATCGGTTTGGGCTACATAAGAAAAGGAACATAAGAACGATAGAACAAACACATAGTAAAATGTCTTCATAGGTCTTAGATTAGCTTTACAATAATATATACAATTTCTGCGAAACCGAAATTGCACACTAAAAATAAAACGGCTCTAAATAACTGAAAATCAACATTCACCACCTCAAAATTTGTAGGAAATCTGAACCTATGAAGTATTGTATCGAAAAAGACAAAAGGACGGCTTTATCCTATAAAGCGCTAAATATTCTCTTCCAAACTGCAAGCGAATATAATCGAAAGATGAAACTTGGTTTTTTATGGATCAATTGATCAAAATCGGCTGTCAGGCGACCTATATCTACAACATCGAGGTTAACTTTCAGTTCGTTCAATAAGTCAGTTTTGCGTTGTAGAAGCCAGGCAGCGAGTGGTGTTTCGAATCCCACTTTATCGCGACGCCGGTAAACAGCATCCGGAATATAGTTCCTCGAGGCCTCCCGCAACAGATATTTTGAAATTCCCCGTTGGATTTTCTGGTTCCCATGAATAGAAAATGCAAGCTCTACAAGTGACACATCGTCGGCAAACGGCACGCGGCTTTCTATCCCGAAAGCCATACTGCACCGGTCTTCACATTTCAAAAACGATTTGAGCCGTCCATGATAGTCTTTTTTTAGCTCGGTATTCAGGTGCGCAGCAAATGGCTGATGCACTGCTTTTCCATATTTCTTAAAATCAGCCAAAAAATACGGTGAAAAGTCGTTCGCTATATTCATCAGATCCTTAAGCGCTTGTTTGGCGTAGAGCTGAAAAGGCCTGGCAACAGTTGATGCCGACTCGCGAATACGGCCAAAGCGCTCCATCAGCGGGCTTTCACGCCAGTAAGCGAGATAATGATGGGCATAACCTGCAAAAAGTTCGTCGGCACCCTGTCCATCGAGGAGTACTTTTACTCCATTCTCGGAAGCTAACTTCATCACACGGTGCTGCGAATAGGTACTCGAACTCCATACCGGCAAATCCTGAAAATAATTCAGTTCGCCGATGTCGCGGAAAAACTCATTTGCAGAAGGACTTACCGTTTCCCACCGGCCTCCTACCCTTTTGGCAACAGCTTCGGCGTGACTGCTCTCATCGAAAGGTTCACCCGGAAAAACAGCTGTGAATAGCGACATGGTAGCGTCAGGCACCAGGGCTTTGGCCACGCCGGCAATGATAGAACTATCAAGACCCCCACTGAGACAAGAACCTACCTCTACGTCGCTACGCAAACGCAACCGGATCGCGTTAACCAGCGCCTGCTCTGTCAGTTCTATCAGTTGTGAATCACTGTAATTAGTCGTTGCATCCGGCAACTGGTAATAGCATTCTTCTTCCAGGAGGTGGTTTTGCACATGATACCGCAGGGTGTGTGCAGGCTTGAGTTCGGAAATTCCCCTGAATAGGCTTTCTTGTCCTGTTTCGAGATCGCCATTCACCAAAAAAGCAAACTGCTCAGCCTGGTTTACTTCAAAAGGCAATAAGCCTGCTTTAATAAAGGCTTTGTACTCACTCGCAAAAGCGAAAATCTCCGGCGTATTGATATAGTAAAATGGTTTCACTCCAACACGGTCTCTGGCACAAAACAACTCGTTTTTACGTATATCGAAAATTACCAGCGCAAACATGCCGTTGAACCTGTTCAGGCAGCTTTTACCCCATTCCTTGTAGGCAGCGAGAATAACTTCCGTATCGGTTTGGGTTAAAAACACATGCCCTTTCTGCCGCAATTCGTCGCGTAGCTCGATGTAATTATAGACCTCCCCATTGTAGGTGATCCAGTAATTACCGGAAGAATCGCACATAGGCTGGTGTCCTGCTTCCGAAAGATCGATGATAGAAAGCCGACGGTGCGCAAAGGCAATTTCCGGCGAAGGTTCCGCATCGGCGATCGCCAGTTGAGGCAGATAGTTCAAAGAGGTATTGTTACGGACACCTTTGGGCGTCTCATCCGAAAAAACGGGAGCAGCTGTCCCCTTAGAAAACAATGTAAATCCTTCCCCATCGGGCCCGCGATGCCTTATGGCCTGGCTCATGCGATACACCCGATCCTTTAGATCTTTGTTCCCGGTTTTGGATACGATGCCTGCAATGCCACACATAATGCTATTGTTTGCTTTTGCTCAATAAGGTTTGATACAGTGATACCCAGGCATGTTGCGCCGGGACAAAACTATCGTTATGAAAGATAGAAATAAATTCGCCGCCGACATGCTTCACCTGTTCCATCAGGCTCAATGCCTCATGCTGCGCATCGGCTGGCGATAAGCCATTGTAATCCCGCAGCGTGCCTTCCATGACGGTGCTTGTGTGGATCGTGAGTGCCGTGACCTCGTTCCGCCGGAGATCAAACCAACGATAAGGCACACACAGCCCGGTACGGAAACCACATTGCGACGCGTAGATCATGGTGTAATCGTCGGTAATGCCAGTTTCCAGAAAGGCACGGTAAGTTTCAGGAAAGCGCACCCTCAGAAAATGGCAGCGGGCCGACGTTACCGGTTTGCCGATGACGGCTTCAAGGCGACGCTTCTCTTCAGCAATCAATGCAGGATCGTCGCCCGAGCGGTACGAGGGATGAAGCCCTACCGGAAATTCGACCGACAACGACTGCAACACCTTCCGGAAACCCCGGTTGGCATGATGCGGATTCTTGTCATAGGCAGCATAATCGCCAATCAACACAAAATATTGCAACCGTGTAGCCGTTTCGCGTGCCATGGCATTGATCCGGGCAAAGGTGTTATAAGGGTCCTTCTGTTCATTGGCATTCGCCGCCAGTCTTTCCCGCACTCTGGCAAAATCAAAAGCCAACAGGTCTTTTGCCAGGCCACCCACATTTCTCATCAGGCCTTTGTGTGCATAGGCAAAGACATTGTCGATGTCGATGGTTGATAGAAATGCGAACGTTTTTTTTGCAAACGTCAACGCCGGAAACTGCTTTTGGA
>DAIUED010000022.1:0-20760 GCA_036845295.1 Bacteroidota bacterium | reverse complement strand
GCTGATCGTGTCGTTATACGTGTATGATCTTTCCAAATTATACACGTTCGATTGGCTTGAGCCGCACATTAACGAACCTCGCACATTAGTAAACATACACGCGGGTTTCGACGAATGCAGCAAATTATTGATACGTCGATTTCCAAATGCCAAACTCCAGGTTTTTGATTTTTACGATCCGGTGCGGCATACTGAAATTTCGATCAAACGGGCACGCAGAGCATATCCGCCATTTCCAGGCACCCTACCCATTCGCACGGGAGCTATACCGCTTGAAAATCAATCTACAGACACCATATTCCTAATATTAGCCGCTCATGAGATCCGGGACGAAAAAGAGCGTCTGGCGTTTTTCAGGGAGCTGAAACGCATTCTAAAACCACACGGGCGCATTGTCGTTACCGAACACCTTCGCGACCTGCCCAATTTCCTGGCTTATTCCGTTGGCTTCTTTCACTTCATCCCCGGCTGGCGGTGGCTCAAAGCATTTCGTGAATCCGGACTCAGGCTAGAGTCTCACTTCCGGATCACGCCGTTTATTCATACTTTTATCGTATGTCACTAAGCGCCCATCTTCACGTTATCGGTTGGATCATGATTGTGCTTGCGATCGTCCACATCGCCTTCCCGAAACACTTCGATTGGAAAAAAGATTGTAACTCCATGAGTCTGATAAACCGACAAATGATGCATGTACATACCTTTTTTATTGCACTTACGGTTCTTTTGATGGGGTTACTATGCGTTTCTTCTGCCAGCGAGCTTATTCACGGTTCCCTGGGCCGTAAAATCACCTTTGGGCTTTTTATCTTCTGGGTAGCGCGGCTCCTTGTCCAATTCTTTTGGTATTCTCCACTGCTTTGGCGTGGCAAACGGTTCGAAACAACGGTTCACATTTTATTTTCTGTTTTATGGACCTATTTCAGCACCGTGTTCTTTTTTGCCTTTTATACTGCAAACTGACGTCAATGTCGTTCAACAGATTTATAGCCTACGCTGCCATTTGCACACTTTCGGTAAGTGCCTGCAGTGGCTCGGATATCGCGTTCGACCCCTTTGAAGAAAATCGAATCGATTCGGTAAGAGTTTTCGAACAAGAAAAACGCGTCTCCAGGAAACTTGATTCAATGGAAATACGCCAGCTGATAGTCGCACTCAACAACTCAATATACGACGGCCTCTATAAAGCAATGCCCCAATACCAATTTAACATATATGCAAATGCGCACACCACTCCGCGAATTGTTATCAGCTTCGGAAATCATGTCAAACTCAAAGCCGAATGCGGCGACCATGCATTCCTGATAAAAGACGATTTGCTATTTTCTACACATTAGAAATGCCACATCTAAAAGCGTTTGAGTTCCGACGCACTGAAACGCCACTCCGGTGTATGGATGTCGGAAGCCGTAGCATCTAATTCGTACCAGGGAGATAAGGCTGGTGCGTTGGTGTTGATGAGGATATGAATGTCTTGTGCGGGCATGTAGCTTTGAGCCACCATAAACAGTTTCTTACCCGTTTTTGGATTTGCTGCCATATCCACTACAATTACAGCGTGGCCTGGAGAGCCGCCGCGAATGAAAACGTCTCCGATTTGCATCTGAGTTAAGGGTACCGGCTTAAGTTCTTTGGAAAGAGAAGCCGTTCCTGCATAGGTAAAAACTATATCCAGGTATTCGCGAAACGAACTGTAAGAAGTACTTTCCCTACTGGTTGCCACCCAGCTCACCTGGTTGCCGTTCACCCGGATGCGGTAACCCGAACGCCATTTACTGTATTGAGCGTTGAAACCGCTTGTAAAATTGAAATGCAGGGCCTCATATTGTTTGGCAGCGAACAAATATTCGGCCCGCAGACGCATCACGGCATCAGCACACTGTTGAAGATCCTTAGCACCAACATCCACACTCAGCACGGCCGCCGCCACCTGGTTTGGCTTTTTTACGCCATTGTAATAATGTACATCGGCTCCATCCGCCTTCAGTGGCAACTTCTGCAGGTAGCCGGCGAACGATCCCGGGGCGGGACTCACCCGCGTGTAGCCCGGCGGTAACAAAAAACGCGTACTCACTTGCGTGCCTTTCGCATCGACCAGTTTCGCCGTCTGTGGCCTGAACGCAAGCATAGCCAACATCGCGCCTGCTCCTAAAAGAAACAATAGCCTGAAATGTGCCATGCGGAGAGCCATGATGTCAGAGGTAGAGATCGTCTGTTTTTAAACGCAGGTAGCGTGTGACAGAAAGCGCGGCACTGAGGCCGGAAATAAGGATTCCCATCAGAACGATGCCGGCAAATAACACGGCTAAAAGGTTAGGATCCTGCAATTGCAGAAGGTCGGGAATATAGCGTGTGCTAAGCACCAGGAAGCCTGCCAGAAGGAAGCCGGCAACCAGCCCGGCGACAATGCCCTGGCGGATGCCTTTAAAAATGAACGGCCGCCGGATGAATCCCTGTGTAGCCCCAACCAGGTACATGGTACGGATCAGGAAACGCTTGGAATAGATGGATAAACGAATGGTGTTATTGATCAGCGCAATAGCAACAACAAGCAATAAACCACTGAAGATCAGGATATATATGCCGATGACCCGGGCATTTTGGTTCACCTGCTTGATCATGTCTTTGTGATAGATCACCTCTTTCACGAAATGTTTTTGCATAAGCTGCTTTTCGAAGCCCGACAAACTATCGATGTTGGCATAATCGGAATTCAACTTTACGTCCAGAGATGACAATAAGGGATTATACCCAAGGAAACTGATAAAATCTTCGCCCAGGTCTTTCTGAAGTTTTTGAGCCGCCTGGTCTTTACTGATATAATCTACTTGCTTGCAATAAGTCGATGAGCTGAGCTCCTGCTTAAGCAAATCCAGTTCAGCCTGTGTGGTGGTATCTTTTAATATTACCTGGAAACCGATGTTCTCCTTAATATGATTAGACAATTTGTTGGCATTAACAACCACCAAACCCAACAAGCCAAGCATAAAAAGAACCAAGGCCAGGCTGATGACAACAGTCACTGAAGATGCTCTGAGTTTTTGTGTGGTAGTTCTGTTCGACACGTGCCAGGAATTATCCGCACTAAAATAAGCCGATTATCAAAACACCCGGCCCCAGGGGCCAACGATTAATTAACAGGTTGGTGTTTGTATAAGCGCAAGTGCCTGTGGTACAAGATTGGTGTTGCCCGCCCATTTTATTTGAAGAACTTTTTCACCAGACTGCCCGCGCCGCTGACCAGGCTATCGGCATTCAGCATACTTTGCGATTGATGGTAAACGGTATTCATTCTTCCAGGGATGGCTCGTAACTCGCGCATGGCAGAGTTGCTCCCAAATTGCTCCATCATACCTGATTTCTGGGTTATGCTGCATAAGTAATTGAAAGCAATCCGCGTAAACGAGAATGTGTCGATGTATTTTTGAAATGAACCTTCATCTCTGTTTGCTATATATGCTCTCAGCGCGGCTACGGCTTGCCGGTCGTCTTCGTTGCAGGTGTTCATCACTTCAATCCTTTTCAGAAATTTCTCTGCTTTGGCGGCCTGGTCATTTCCAATGCATGCATAGGCTGCCATAAAACACAATTCCTTATTTGCAACAGCCGACTGATCTACATCATCAATAAAATGACCAAAATCCTCACGGGACTCTGCATCGCGTCCACTGTTTTGCCGGGCATACCCACGCAAGGCGTAGCCCAGACTCCGCAATTCGTAAAAACGCTTTTGGGGGTCGGCGCCCGGCACGCTGTCGAGATAGGCTGTAGCTTCTATGACTTCGGTTTTGTGAGCCTCCAAATAATTTATATACGCCGTTGAACTCTGCTCCGAGGTATAATGCCACTGGTTTTGCTCGCATACCAGCGCTTTCAGCAAAGAAGCCAGAATGCGCTGATCGGCTTTCACAATGTCATTTTCGTTGATCTGCGCAGCTTCATACGTATAAATTTCTGATGGCGATCCGGGTAACACAAACCAGATGCTTCCTAACAGAAAATGCTCCGTACTATTGGTGTACCGGCCAAATACCCTTTTCTCGATCGACGTACTTGCATCCGAAGCCAGGATTTTACGCTCCGCGCGGCCAAACTGCTCATAGATCGTTGGCAACTCATCCTCGTTGATGCCGTTGATTTCTTTTTTCAACTCGTAAAGTTGAGACAATTGCCGGTAAAATTCAAGCGCGCCTGAGATACCGGTGGGTATGGAATCTTTGGTGACAAGATTCGAAATGGCTGACAGGGTTGTGAGGGCTGTGCGACTGATACGGCGATTGTCTGCCGAAGAATCGGTATAATCAACACGCAACGCGATCTTCACGCCTTTGTAGGGTACCAGTAATTTGGAGTCGTCGAAAAATGCTTTCATTTCCTCCTTTTCGCGCTCGAGCGGATCTTGGAGCTTGGAGCAGGAAACGAAAGTGCCAACAAGAAGGCAGATGAGCCAGGTGTATTTCATACTGAAATATTTAAATTGCTTTAAAGGAGCAGGTCGGGACGGCGTATTTTAGTACGCTCCAGCGCTTGCTGGTGGCGCCAATCGTCGATGTTCTTGCTATGCCCGCTAAGCAATATCTCGGGGATTTTCCAACCCATGTAATCGGCTGGCCTGGTATATACCGGCGGCGAGAGCAAATTATCCTGGAACGAATCAGACAGGGCCGACGTCTCGTCGTTGAGCACGCCGGGCAACAGCCGGATAATGGCATCGCAAAGCACAGCCGCAGGCAATTCGCCACCGCTTAGTACATAATCCCCGATCGAAATTTCGCGGGTAATGAAATGTTCGCGTACCCGTTCGTCTATCCCCTTGTAATGTCCGCACAACACGATGATGTTTTTGAGTGTTGAGAGCTGGTTACAGGCTTTTTGATTCAGGGTTTCGCCGTCAGGTGTCATGTAAATTACCTCATCGTAGTCTCGCCGGGCTTTCAGTGCATTAATGCAATTTGCAATCGGCTCGATCATCATTACCATACCGGCACCTCCTCCAAAAGCATAATCATCTACTTTTTTATGTGGCTCAATGCCATAGTCGCGGAGGTTTACCACATTTACCGAGACCAGCTCTTTTTGCGCAGCACGTTTCAGAATGCTGTGGGCAAAGGGGCTTTCCAGCAGGGGCGGATGCACGGTGATGATGTCGATATGCATAATACTAATTTGCCACTAAAATTAAATATAATTTAGCAATATCCCGAAGTCTTAAATCGTCTCAATTGCTTATATTTGCTTATCATGCCGCTGTGCGAGCGTATCAGCAACACACTGCGGGCATGATCAGTCGTAACAAAAAACACCCAGGTCTATGAAAATTTTATTGTTTGCTTCTATGCTGTTGTTGGTTAGCCCTCTGTTTTCTCAAAAAGAAAAGAAAGAAGACAAAAAGGGCGACGAGAAAAAAACCATGTATAAAGATGCTACTGCCGAAACGGACGATTACAAGATTTACATTGTCGATGCAGTTGCTTACGCTACGCAATCAAAGTTTAAAATGAAAGTGTTCAACAAAACCAACGACTACCTGGTGATCAAGCCGAGTGAAATCACCTTCATCAGTGGCGATCGATCACTGTCGAGCACCGACCGCACCTTTGTGGTAGCACCTAACGACGAGGCTTCGCTCGTGATCGACTACAAGGGACCGAACATGCAGGTGGATTCCTACAGCCTGGATGTGAAAGGCATATACAAAGCATCGGCCGGTGGAAAAATTGCCGAAGCTCCTAATTTTGAGTTGCCGCCAACCAAAAACGAATTCAGTGCCGGGAATTTCAGCTGCATGCTCAAAAAAAATGACTCTAAAACTGACAAAACGGTATCGCGCTTCGAATGCTTCTACAACGGCGATGCAGCAGGAGTCATCAATCCGCTGAAAACGGTAGCAGTTATGCCCAACGGAACCGATAATCCTAATACCAAAAAGAACCGCCCGATTGTGATCGAGAAAGGGCAGTCGATCGATTTCACACTGGTATTCCTGGAAGTAAAGGATGCCGGCGACATGCAAAAGAAACCGATCCAGGTAAAATGGGGTGAAACCTTTCGCGAATCGAAACTCATGCCAATAAAGGGCGCCAAGATTGGCCTGGAAAAAGATAACGGGAAGTAATCATTGCATAATCCTCCTCCTTAAAACGATTGCCTGTATTACTAAACCTAGCGAAGCTGTGTTTAACCGACAACCTGTTGGCTCAAAACCATGATAAGATCGACTTCTTTGATGTGTACATGGCTACTGGGTAAACTTAAAGTAAAAAGGGAAATACGGTTTCGTCACGAAAGATGGTAAAAAGATGGTAACCTGCTCAAGATGTTATCGAAAATTTTGATGTGTTTCGCGCGGGATGGGCCAACGTAAAGCTCAGCGAAAACTACAGATTCACTGATAAGGATAGCAAACAGGTGGTGAAGCCGCTCTACAGGCCTACTTTCGCTTTCGATATGGTCCGCGACGGCTTGGTGAAAGTGAAAGTTGGTAAAAAGTACGGATTTATAGTGAAAAACGTAAAGAAATACGGCTTTACTGACAAGCAGGAAAACGGTGTCGGCATCACGCCGATTGACCTTGATTCGTGAAAACTGTTATATACAGCGAAACAATTTCATCTTTACATATTACTCTTCGGTTCCCTCAACAGGCATTTGTTCAATTTCTCTGACCGAATGCATACATTTGTATCTAAAATTCTTCGTGCCTTATGAAAACCATTTTTACACTGATTTTTATTCTCATTTCATGTTACGCTTTTTCTGAATCTACTGCGGAAAGACTTAAAAAAGTCAAGGATAGAACCCTCATCATAGAGCTACCCGTAAAAAATTTAGCCTATATTGACCAGCTCATAAGAAAAGGCAAACAAACAGAAGCGGATAATTATGAAAAACGCTATAAACAAGTAACAGAGGCCCTGAAAACTTCTTTTTCAAAGTTCTGGACCTATAATGAAAAGATCGTATTTGTTCCTTCGGATTCCGTAAAAGCCTTCATTGGAGTATACCCTCAATATTATGCGGTGATGAGATACTCCGGAGTGCCGTCGCGTTTTTTAATGGATAAATCCGTTATTAGTTATCTTGAACCATATGACGGCGAAGAGTATATGTCTCTGTGTATTCCCGGAGATATGACAGCAACATTGGTTTGCGCTACGCCTAAAAGAGCGGCATTGGGCGAGTTCATCATTTGCATGCATCAGTTCAGAGATGCTATAGAAGTATATCTAACACACCCCGAACTCGAGGCAACCTACGTAAATTCATATACAGAGCCTAGAGGGAAAAAGCCACGTTATGAAACGAAAGACCTTACACTCCTTATAAAACGTACGGACATTAATATGAAAAACGTGACTGAAGAAAAAATATCAAAAGTGTACCCCTATAAATACAAGATTGTAGATGAAAGCGAATGGACAGATGCGCTGGTAAATCAAACTAAAGGTGTTGCTTGCTATGTGGTTTATGGTGTGTACCTTTCGCGATCGGTGCAGCAGGATAACAACCACAATGGAAATCGTTTTGATGACATGCCAAAAACTGAAAACATTGGCGGTATTACAGCGAAAATGGTATATGTTGCTTCTGATGGACATTGTGAGCTGACAACTTTAGGGAAAGACCTCGTCACAGAGATGAAGCAATTTAAAAAGATTCTCGATAAACAGGAGAAAAAAGCCAATCAACCCCAAAAGGATTAAACCATTTTTTTCAACCGCTCCGTGATCTCCAAAACAGCCGGGCACACCAATGTATTTCGATACGTGAGGTCGAGGATCTGTTCCATGCGCTTCCGGTCGGTATGCGGGTACTCGCGGCAGGCATTTGGCCTTGCCTCGTACACCGAGCAATAATTATCAGCCCCCAGGAATGGGCACGGCGCCTGGCGCAGCACGTAATCCTGATCTTCGTCGATGCGCAGGTACTTATCAATCAAGTCGCCGGGCTTCATCCGCAGGTGCTTCGCCAGCCGTTCTACATCCCGGTTGTAGAAAATGGGCGACGTGGTTTTACAGCAGTTGGCACAGGACAAGCAATCGGTTTCTTCAAACACGTCATCGTGCAGCCGGTGAAATTTCTCATCAAGCTGTTTCGGCTTCAGTCGCTTTAGCTTGTCGTAAAACGCGCGGTTCTCCTTTTTCAGGGTGGCAGCTTTTTGCTTATGCTTTTCCAGGTCGGCCATTTACACGGTTTTCGGATCGGTGGCAGAATGCTGCGGGGCGATAGTTGCGATAAAGGCTTCCGGTGTATAGGCATTTTCCAGCGAAAAATGCCCGATCTTCGTCCGGCAGAGGCTGTCGAGGTAAGCACCGCTATTCAATGCCAGGCCGAAATCGCGCGCAATGCTACGAATGTACGTGCCCTTGCTGCACGCAATGCGAAAACCCACCAAAGGCAGTTCGCAGGACGTTATCTCGAAGTCGATGATTTCGATAGGACGGGCTTTCAGCTCGATCTCCTCCCCTGCCCGCGCGAGGGTGTACAGCCTTTTGCCATCAACCCGCACAGCGCTGAACATAGGCGGCACCTGTTCTTGTTTTCCGATGAACGTCTTGGCCGTTTCCAGGATTAGTTCCTTGCTAATGTGCTCCGTCGGAAATGTTTGATCAACTGGTTTTTCCTTATCGTAGCAAGGGGTTGTGGCACCTATGAAAAAAGTGCCGGTGTATTCTTTCGGAAGGTCTTGGAAGGAAGAGATCTCTTTGGTTTTTTTTCCGGTACAGACAATAAGAAGCCCTGTTGCCAAGGGATCGAGTGTGCCGGCATGCCCGATTTTCAGGTGCACGTATTTACCGTCGAGCAGCAACGAAGGATGCCGCTTCAGGGCATGCTTCAGCTTATTAACCGCCTGGAACGACGACCAGGTGTAAGGCTTGTTGATGAGCAGCAACTCGCCGCTGCGAAAATCGGGTGTCATAGCCTGCAAAGATAGCGGAATTATGTACATGCCACGCGCAGGCTAACCATGCTTACAGCGTATGGCCCATTTTATCTTTTTTGGTTTGAATGTACTTTTCGTTGTGCGGGTTTGCCGGGATCACGATCGGAATGTTCTCTGTTACCTCCAGGCCGTAACCGATCAGGCCTACCCGTTTCACCGGGTTATTGGTCATCAGTTTCATTTTGCTCACGCCCAGGTCTCGCAGAATCTGCGCTCCCACACCATAGTCGCGCTCGTCCATTTTAAAGCCAAGTTCCAGGTTGGCCTCTACTGTATCGCGGCCCTGTTCCTGCAACTTATAGGCTTTGAGTTTGTTCAACAGGCCTATTCCACGGCCTTCCTGGTTCATGTAAACGATCACACCTTTTCCTTCTTTTTCGATCATTTCCATGGCTTTATGAAGCTGCGGACCGCAATCGCAACGGCAAGAGCCGAAGATGTCGCCGGTAACACAGGAAGAGTGCACGCGCACAAGCACCGCTTCGTCTTTTTCCCACTCGCCTTTTACCAGGGCCAGGTGTTCCTCGCCGTTGGTTTCCACTTTATAGTCAATCAGCCTGAAATCGCCCCATTGTGTGGGCATTTTCACCTCAACCTGGCGGCTGACGATGCTTTCTTTGGCCAGACGGTACGAAATCAGGTCTTTGATGGTAATGATCTTCAGATCAAATTGCTTGGCCACTTTCACCAGGTCTGGCAAACGGGCCATGGTACCATCTTCGTTCAGCACTTCCACCAGGGCGCCGCAAGGCTCAAAACCTGCCAGACGGGCTAAATCGATGGTGGCCTCGGTGTGGCCTGTGCGGCGCAGCACGCCGCCTGTTTTGGCGATTAATGGAAAAATATGTCCTGGCCGGCCAAAATCCGCCGCCTTCATTTCCGGGTCAATGAGTGCCTGAACCGTTTTGGCACGGTCGTAGGCCGAAATGCCTGTGGTACAGCCATGGCCCAGCAAATCGACCGATACTGTAAAGGCCGTTTCGTGCAATGCGGTATTCGACGTTACCATCAGCTCCAATTTCAACTCCCGGGCACGCTCCTCGGTAACCGCGGCGCAAATAAGGCCACGCCCGTGGGTAGCCATAAAGTTGATCACTTCGGGTGTAATGTTACGCGCGGCCGTGAGGAAGTCGCCTTCATTCTCGCGGTCTTCGTCGTCCACCACAATGATCACTTTGCCTGCTTTGATATCGGCAATTGCCTCTTCGATTGTATTGACTTGAATTGTTTCCATTTGGGCTGCAAATCTAAGGATAAAATGGTCTGTTCGTGTATATATTTTGGGCGTGCCCCCGCAAAAAAGGCCGCGGGGTCAGGCTGTCGCTGCAATCTTTTTACCGTCAACGCGGCGCCGCCACGGGCAAAAAGGATTTCTGCTCCATCCTTCACGCGGCATTACCAGTTCCAAACAACTCTTCAACCACTTTCCGGCGGTAGGCAAAGATCTCTTCGATGCGCTTCCGCACAAAGAGGCGATGAGCTATCCGACCAAGGATACCAAACGGCAACACATAGTTCACCTCATCGTGCATATCGGTGCCGGTTGGTGTAGCCACAAAGGTATGCCGGTGATGCCACAGCTTATACGGACCAAAGCGCTGTTCGTCAATAAAGTAGTGGTTTTCTACTACATGGGTTATTTCCGTCATCCATTTTACGCGGATGCCAAGCATGGGCGTGAGCGTGTAGGTGATGATCTGTCCGGGATACATGGCTTCACCGTCTTTCCGGTCGGAGGTAATGACAAAGTTCATGTTCGGAGGCGTGATCTTTTGCAGGTTGTTGGGCGACGAAAAAAAAGCCCATGCCTCGGAAAGAGAAATAGGCAAATGTTGGCGGGTTTTAATGGAATAAAACTGCATATCGTATCTTTACGACAATTATTTGGGAATAATGTTCGAAGATTTTATAACGAATTTACAGATAAAGCTGCAACAACCGCTTCCGGGCATGGAAGCCCAGTTTGAGATGGCCCACATAAAAAGAGAAAAAATCATGGCCGGCATGCCGGAATCTTCGGCTTACAGGCCTAGCGCCGTGTTGTTGCTTACCTACCCCAACGAACACAACCAACCGTTGCTGCTACTCATTGAGCGGGTGACGTACAACGGGCATCACAGTGGGCAAATTGCCCTGCCAGGCGGCAAAGCGGAGCCCAGCGACGGAAGCCTGGAAGCCACCGCCCTGCGCGAATTTTTTGAAGAAACCGGAAGCGACACAACCCCGGAAATCATCGGGAAACTCACACCAGTATATATCCCGGTGAGTAAGTTTGTGGTACATCCCTTTGTGGCTTACCTCAAACAGCGCCCACAATTTGCCAAAAGTGACCGCGAGGTTCAGCAACTCATCGAATGGCCACTCGAAAACCTGGTGCAGCCTGGTTCGGTGAAAGAAACGGTTGTGGAACCTGCACCCGGCATGCGGCTCAAAACACCATATTTTGACATAGAGCAGAAAGTGCTTTGGGGTGCTACTGCCATGATCATGAACGAACTGAAGTGGGTGTTGAAATAGCATTAACGCACTTTGCGCCAGGGACCAAGCGGCCTGTTTGAGCTCCTGGCATGCTGCCTTTAGGGCCAGAGCGAGTAGCGCGGGCCCGTCCCGGGCGCCCGCAAAGCACCACTGAACGAACTACCATGCCGCCAAACGCGGATTTCGATCGTATATCCGGCTGCGTATGATGTAATTCGTTTAAATTAATATCTTTACAAGCTCTAAAAAAGAACCTTTTGCAAACTATCAGGGAATATTTCAATACACTGGCGGCCAAACGGAAAAAGCGCGGGATCACGAATTACTATTGGAAGGAAATTACCAACTACTGTAATTACTTCTCGCACGAAGACAGCTCGGTGTTGGAAATAGGCTGCGGCAGCGGCGACCTGCTGGCAGGCATTGCGGGGAAAGAGAAAACGGGCATCGACATCAGCGAGGAGCAGATTGCCTGGGCCAAAGAAAAATACAAAGACCGTAACATCGACTTCCGGGTGATGGATGCCAATAACATCACACTCGACCGCACTTACGATTACATCATCATCAGCAACCTCATCGGTTTTGTCGATGATATCCAGCAGGTGTTTGAGCAAGCCCGCAAAGTGTCGCATGCTAATACCAAAATCATTGTTCAGTATTACAACTCACTCTGGGAACCCCTGTTGAAGTTTGCAGAACTCACAGGACTGAAAACCAAAACACCAACCCAGAACTGGCTCAACTCCAAGGACGTGAACAACCTGCTGTTTGTGTCTGGTTTCGATGTGTACCGCAACAGCAAGCGTTTTATTTTTCCGTTCTACATCCCACTTATTTCTGAATTTTTCAATCTTTTCCTGGCAAAATTCCCATTTTTCCGGTTTTTCAGCCTTAACACTTACTCTTTTGCCAAGCCTTTGCCATCGAGTAAAGAAGAAGATTATAAAACCAAATATTCGACCACGGTGGTAATACCGGCGCGCAACGAGAGCGGGAACATCGAAAATGCCATCACCCGCCTGCCGAAATTTGGCAAGCATGTGGAGATCATTTTTATTGAAGGCAACAGTACCGACGATACCTGGGCCAAGATCCAGGAGATCCAGCAGAAATACGCATCCACCCACGATATTAAGATTGGTCAGCAAAAAGGCAAAGGGAAAGCAGACGCTGTGCGTGAAGGATACAAGATCGCTACCGGCGACATCCTCATGATCCTGGATGCCGACCTTACCGTGCCGCCTGAAGATATTCCGAAGTTTTACGATGCCATTGCCGGCAGTAAAGGCGATTTCATCAACGGCACACGCTTGGTTTACCCGATGGATAAGGAAGCCATGCGTTTCCTGAATTATCTTGGCAATCACTTTTTTAGCTGGGCCTTTACCTGGCTCCTCGAGCAGCGTTTCAAAGACACGCTCTGCGGCACCAAGGTCATGTTCCGCAAAGACTACATCAAACTCACCAAAAACAGGAAATACTTTGGGGAGTTCGATCCTTTCGGCGATTTCGATCTGCTCTTCGGTGCACATAAACTGAACCTGAAAATTGTGGAAGTGCCTATCCGATATCGCGAACGAACCTACGGTAGCACCAATATTTCGCGTTTCAAACACGGGCTGATCCTCCTGCGCATGTGCGCTTTTGCGAGCCGCAAGTGCAAATTCATTTAAGCAAAAGCGGGTCGCCAAATGGCCTCCAGGCCGCTATGCAATTCCATTCATGGTGCAAGGGCTTTTTTTGGAAAATTATTGTAACTTTATAGAGTTAGCGTTGTTCTCATACTAGATTATCTTTTTAAATGATGGAGCGTATCTGGATTTATACACTTAGCCGCGAATTGCCGGACGAACAGCTTGCCGCACTCACACAGCGTTGCCAGGATTTTGTAAGCGGGTGGACCGCGCATGAGGTGAGCCTCGACGCCTCGTTTGAGCTTTATCGCAAGCGCCTGCTTATTTTTAAAGTAAATGAAGCCACTTACAATGCCAGCGGCTGTAGCATTGATAAACAACTGCGGTTGGTGAAAGAACTCGAACTGCAATTTGAAGTAGAGCTACTAAACCGCCTGCTGGTAGCGTACGAAACCGAGCAGAATATCCAAGTGGTAAAGTCTTCTGAAATTGCCGGCCTGCTCAACAAAGGAACGATTACGGCCAATACCTTGGTTTTTGATAACACCATCAGCCTGGCCTCTGACTTGGAAAGCAACTGGAAAAAGCCACTGAAAGACACTTACCTTGCTAAATACCTTCTTTCCGAACATTTATCCTGATGATGAAACGCCTGATCGCCATAAGTAGCACAGCCGCCGCCTTCTCGCTGGCGGTACTGTATTCCTGTACCAAAGACCAGGGCATTAATCCGGAACTGGCATTCAGTGACCGGGCGCTCTACGACAGTTGCCGGAACCTGGCGGCTTTTACATATTACAAAAACGATCCTGGCGCTGTCTATTCGGGCGTGCATGGCCCGCATGGCGCTTTCAAGCTGCGTTTCAACCACATTGCCTATGCGGCGTTAACTGACAATGGCAAACTGCCGGCTTCCAAAAAATTCCCCGACGGGTCGCTCATTGTCAAGGACGTGCAAAGCAGCGGACAATACGCACTCATGTATAAAAAGAATGGGAGTTGGCTGTGGGCCGAGATCAATGCCGATGGCAGCGTAGCGTTCAGCACCACCAAAGAGCCTTCGGCAACCTGCATCAGTTGTCACAGTCAAAGCGGACAACGCGACTTGGCGGTGAGTTTTAATTTCTATTAAACATCCTAAGCAAAAAACAATTTCCGAAGCGGTGGCGGAGCTTTCGTTCCCCTAATTTGCCATGTACTCCAAGCCACTGTCTTCAGTATCGCAGTGAAAATGCTTCGGCTTTTTGGCCTGAGGCTTTACCACCCGTGTACCCTTATTTTTCTCTAACAGTAGCTTGCCGATTATGCGCGCCCGCTCCTTGCGGATGTCGTCGCGCAGCTTCGCGTCTTCTTCGAGGTCGAAATAGATCTGTCCGTCGATGATGGTTTTGTCAACTCTGGCATAAATACTGAGTGGATGATCTGTCCAAAGTACCAGATCGGCCACTTTGCCAACCTTGATGCTACCCACTTTATCGTCGATGTGGAGCATTTTTGCCGGATTTAGCGTAACGAGTTTCAGCGCCTGCACCTCCGTTAAGCCACCATACTTCATCGTTTTGGCCGCTTCCTGATTCAAACGACGCCCCATTTCAGCATCGTCGGAATTAATCGCGGTGTTGATGCCGACTTTTGTCATCAGCGCGGCGTTGTAAGGGATAGCATCCATTACCTCGAGTTTATAAGCCCACCAATCGGCAAAAGTTGACGCATTAATCTGGTGCGCTTTCATCTTATCAGCCACTTTATAGCCTTCGAGGATATGTGTAAATGTATTGATCCTGAATTTCATGCTATCGGCCACATGCATCAGCATGTTCAATTCGCTTTGTACATAACTGTGGCAGGTAATGAAGCGTTTGTTGTCGAGTATTTCAGCCAGTGCATCAAGTCCCAGATCGCGGCGCGGCGTGGCAATTTTTGACTTGGCCGAGGACGCTGCTGCATCTGCCATACCTTTTTTATACGCTGCCGCTCGTGTGAAGTAGTCGTAATAACATTGCTCTACACCCATGCGTGTTTGTGGAAAGCGCTGCAAGTCGGGATTGATGCCATTGGAATGTTTTACGTTTTCGCCAAGTGCGAATTTGATGAAAGGATCGGCTCGTTCGTATTTGAATTCTTCGGGTCCTTTTCCCCACCGCAATTTAATCAGGCAACTCTGTCCGCCAATGGGATTAGCCGAACCGTGCAACAACTGCGCCGTCGTCACACCACCGGCAAGCTGCCGGTAGATGTTAATGTCTTCCACGTTCACCACATCGCCCATGCGCACTTCGGCGCTGCTGGCCGGAGCGCCTTCGTTTACACTGAACAGGGCAATGTGCGAATGTTCGTCCACAATACCCGGCGTCAGGTGCATGCCTTTGCCGTCAATTATTTTTGCAAACGCGGCCACAGGCACGTCAATGTTGGGAGCTATCCTCACGATCTTCCCATCAGTGATATACACATCGTATTCCGCTAACACCGAATCGCTTTCGTTTGTCCAAACCGTAGCATCTTTGATCAGCACGGCATTATAGCGGTTCTTGAATTTCTTCCAACCATCGCGCACGAGTCCTTCACTTTCTGCAAGCGGTTCTCCGTAAGCCATGAAGGGATAATACACCTGTCCGTATTCTACCGGTTTGGCTGCATCCTTCTTTTTTGAAGTGGTATCAGCCGATTGGATGTAGGTAAGCCTGAAATCGGCCCAATTTCCATCCGGGTACTGCGCCTTGCCCGAAAAATAGCGCCCGGCTTCATTGTAATTACCCGAAAGGCGAACCGTAGAAACGGAATCATACGGATACGTGAGCGTAAGCAGGTTGTTGACCATGCTGAACGTTCCCTTGGTTTTTACGCTATCGGCCAAGGTCAGCACCACGTTCTGCGGCTTATCTTTATTCAGCGTAAGATTGTAAGCTGCGGCACCCAGTGTGAGGCGGTAGTTTCCTTCCACCTGCGGTGCCAGCAAATCATCGTAAGCATAACGCATGCCGTTGCTCCAGGTCTCATAGATCACGCAATCATCGTCGAACAACGACTTGGAAGCAATGAAAAAATTGGCGTATAAACCAGGTTTCAGGCTTCCCAATTTGTCTTGTGCATTAATGAAAGTAGCTGGGTTCGTGGTAAGTGCTTTGAGTGCTGTCTTTTCGGAGAGCCCGTATTTAACGGCTTTGCGCAGATTTTTCAAAAACTCGCCCCGCAACTTCAGATCAGCTGTTGTAATGCAGAACTCGATCCGGTTCTTTTCCATCATCGCCAGGTTAGCTGGCGCCATTTCCCAATGCTTTAGGTCGCTCAGCGAGACTTGCTCGGCATCAAACGGATCTTCCACATCCATGGCCTCCGGGAAATTGAGTGGCATGATAAAGCGCGAGGCCATTTTCTGAATTTCGTACATCCGCTGGTATTCATTGCCACCTCCTTTTACGATGTATTTGATCTTAAACTCGTCGGCCACGGTTTTTGCACGGAGGTCGTTGTACTTGTCGTTACCCTCAAAAATGGCGGGCAATGCCTGCAATTGATTGAAAGCCTCGAGGCTGATGTTGTACTCTGTTTTACCGGCATTGGCTTTATACCACTCGGCATCGTAGTATGTTTGGCGCAAGAGGGCTATGGCACCCATTAGCGACGAAGGGTAATCCTGCGACGACGTACCCTTATTAAACGAGTAAAAAGCGGCTGCCCTATCCGATACGATGCTTTCGTTTTCTTTTTTCTCGCAGAGGTTCACCAATGCACCGCTCCCACGCACAATGCCGTCTTTGTGATGTGTGAGCACCGCTGCAAAGCCGAGTTTGCGAAGTTCGTCGGCTTTTTGCTGATTGTGTAAGAACAATTTGTGGGCCTCTACATCGCTCTTCACCGCCTGGTTCCATCCGTAAGCACCTTTTCTGGGGGCATCGGGCTGCGGCGTCCATTTCACTTCTGGCATGCCATAATCGCTGTAAAGGTCGATAAAAGCGGGATATACGTGTTTGCCTCCGAGGTCAACGGTAACTGCTTCTTTCGGAATAGCGGCCTTGGCAGCTGCCTCTACAATTTTTCCGTCTTTTACCAACAAAACACCTGCCGGAATTACGATTTCAGCATCTACATGCAAGGTACAATTCGTAAAGGCATACAACGTATGTTGCGGATCGGGTGCGCCGTTTACCGGAAATGTGGTTTGCGCGGACCCAACTACCTGACATAGAACAGTGAAGACAAAAAAACAAGAGTGCTTGAGCATACAGTATAAATCTTTAATAAACAAATATAGCATTATGGGCTGTTTATAAAAATCCGGTAGCGGCGATTAATTCCATGCGAAATTGTTAATTTTGAACTATCAAACTTTCAAATCTAAGATTCCATGGCAACAGGCATGCTACATACCCACTACCTCTGCGTTGTATTGTTTACGCTGATTTACCTCGTAAAAACAGTGCTTTTATTGAGCGACCGGCATGAACTTCTGGAAAGTTTCCGCAAAAAGACCAAGATTCTGGAAATGATCGTGAGTTTCGGGTTCCTGGCTACAGGCGTTTACCTGATGTTCCAGCTTCCTTTCGTTAGCACACTGCTTGTTGTAAAAATCGCCTTGGTCATTGCCTCCATTCCGCTGGCTGTTATCGGTTTCAAAAAAAAGAACAAAGTATTGGCCTCTTTCTCTTTTTTCCTCATCATCGTATCGTTTGGCCTGGCCCATAAAGCCAAACAGGCTAAAGCCGGACAAGAAACCACAGCTATTAGTGGAAAAGAGATTTTCGAAGATAAATGTACACTCTGCCACGGCGGCAATGGAAAATTGGGCCTTAACGGCGCCAAAGACCTTTCCGTAACCAGCCTCAACCACCAGGCTATTGTTGACATCATCAGTCAAGGCAAAAATGGTATGGCCGCATACAGCGACGTGCTTAGCAAAGATCAAATCGAGGCTGTCGCGTCTTACATCGAGTCCGATTTAAAAGGAAAATAAGCCTGCCCTAACATTTTATACTCATTCGTATCCGATTTTTGCTCATTCGCACAGCTAACTGAGCGAATTTTATCATATTTTTACCTTAAATCGGATTCCTATGAAAAAAGTACTATTGCTGATTTTCTTATCGGCTACAACTGACGTACTCTTATCGCAGAATGTGGGGATAGGAACTAATACACCTCAATCAAAACTGCATGTAGCCGGAACGATCCGGAGCGATACATTAATTGGCACGGGTGTGCGCAACCTCTTTGCAGCACCCAACGGCCGTATTTACGACAGCCTGGTTGTGCCTTCGGCGCTCAGCTGGGAGATCAACGGCAACGCGAACATCACCGCCGCTAATTTCCTCGGAACCACCAACGCCAATGACGTGATCTTTAAAACGAATAATGCTGAGCGTGCCCGGATCCTGTCAAACGGAAATGTTGGCATTGGCATCACTGCCCCGGCTGTAACACTCGAAGTCAATAACCGCGCCCGCGTTTCTTCGTCGAATCCACTGATCGAATTAAATGGAACGTTTGCAGCTGTTCCTAATTTAGCCTCTATGGCCATACGCAGTGCCGGCGAAGTGGTTGTGCGCACCAATGCCAACAACGCTGCCATCTCCGACTGGGAAATGAAGCTGGGCACTGGCACGTATGCTTATCCCAACGATGCTTTCTATGTTGGCCGGAGGGCTGTGCCGACCGCTACAGCACCTGCCTATTTCATGCTCATCAACAATGCCGGCAATATGGGCGTGGGAACCACCACACCCAACAACCGCGTAGAAATAACTTCCGCTGCAGCCAATACATCCGGCCTGCGTTTTACCAACCTCACCTCGGCATCGCCAACGGTTGCCGCAAACGGCAAAGCCCTTAGTGTGGATGCCAATGGCGATGTGGTGCTGATGCCTTCGGCTTCGGACGCATGGAAATTATTGGGTAATGCGGGAACAACAGCAGGCACCAATTTCCTCGGAACGACCGATGCGCAAGACCTGGTGTTTAAAACCAATAACCTTGAGCGCATGCGCACCCTTGCGTCCAATGGCAACGTAGGCGTTGGACATACAGCTCCGTTATCTAAACTAACGGTGATGGAGCGCTTTGACGGCAACTACACCGTCATGAACCCGTTTACGAAACTTGTCGGCATTTCCGCCGAAGACAATACCGACTTCGTAGGGATGTCAACCGAAGACATCGACGGCAATCTGGCAACAACCAACGACGCCGGCGGCCTGATCTATTGGGGCGACGATGGTAACGAGCCGCTTAACTTCAAATTCCTGCAATACAACGGCAGCAGTTTTACACCACGCACGGTGGCCACGTTCCTGCCGAATGGAAACGTTGGCATCGGAAATACCAACCCACTGCAACGCCTGGCGATAGCTTCGTCCACCAACGCAGCCCTGTATGCCATCAGAGATTTCAACGGTGTTTCAAACAGCGATGCCGGATTTATCGGTGGCATCGATGCTTCGTACACCAATACCGGCGTGTACTTTGTGCAAAAAGACAATGTGAGCCTGGGAAATTATACCACCAACCTCGTCAATGTGGTTTCGAACGGCGCCCCTAAAGTGGTGATCAACGGCACTGGCAACATGCGCATCGGCAACCAGTTCTACAACACCCAAAGCGCTGGCGCAGCAGTTGCACCCGACGCTGCCAACGTGAAACTGGCTGTTACAGGCGCTTACTCAGCATTTGGCGGCTACAACTCCGATCCGGCAGTAAACATGGCGCCTTCTCCTTGCTGGATCAATGGCGTGGGAACGCTTGTTACCGGCATGAACAGGATGTCCGGCACGAGCAATGTGGACTTCTGGAATGCCACTGATCCGGGAAATGGCATCGCTGCACTAGCTGCTACTGACCGCGGCTTTAACTGGCGCAACTTCAATTTGGTGGCCGGCAATAGTGTCGAAAACTCATTAATGGTACTCAATGGCCTCGGCAACCTTACCATTTCGGGCACCAATTATTTTACGTCTGATAGCCGGCTGAAAACAGGTGTGAAAGCATTTGAAAATAACGTCCTGGCCAGGGTCATGCAGCTTAAGCCAAGCACTTATCAAAAACACCGCGCTGGTTTCGACGCCTCCGGTAACCTGATGATTGAAAGTGGTGGTGAAGCCATTAATGATTTCGGTTTTATTGCCCAGGAAGTGTACCAGGTTTTTCCTGAACTTGTCAGCAAGCCAAAAAACGAAGCCAAAGAACTCTGGTCGGTTGACTACGCAAGGCTTTCGGTGATGCTTACCAAAGCCATGCAGGAACAGCAACAAGTGATCGAATCGCAGGAACAACGCATCCGTAAATTGGAGCAAGCCCTTACTGAGTTACTGGAAAAAAAATAAAAACGGACCTCGTTAATCTTAAAAAGTATTTAATAGTTGTATGAAAAAAAGTTTGATTCTTTTATGTGCCCTTGGCTCACTGCAGGCAGTGTCGCAAAATGTGGGCATCGGAACCAACAACCCTTTATCGAAACTCCACGTTGCCGGTACCATTCGCAGCGACACTTTAGTTTACGTGGGACCCGGCGTGCGCACCTTGTTTGCCACCCCCAACGGACGCATATACGATAGTCTGGTACCTGCAACTGCACTTAGCTGGGAGATCAACGGGAACGCCAACGTAACTGCCGCCCATTTCCTGGGCACTACCAACGCCAACGATGTCATCTTTAAGACCAACAACGTGGAGCGCGCCCGCATCCTTTCTACCGGCAAAGTGCAGTTG